>JAGQVC010000009.1 GCA_020438185.1 Bacteroidota bacterium | reverse complement strand
TGGCCTTAACCTGATCTGCGTGTCATCCCCAAACAATTCCCGCGAAAAGTAAAGCAGTGTCTGCTTCAGGTCTGCAAACGAAACCGACTTATCGATGTAAATTCCTTCAACCTGATGAAAGAAGCAGTGCGCCCGGGCCGAAATAGCCTCATTGCGGTAAACCCTCCCGGGCATAATTAGCCTGAGTGGTGGTTTCTGCGTTTCCATCATTCTAACCTGTACCGAAGAAGTGTGCGTGCGAAGAGCCTTTCCGGGGTCGTTCATTACGAAAAATGTATCCTGCATATCGCGCGCAGGGTGCTCCTCAGGGAAATTAAGTGCAGAGAAATTATGCCAGTCGTCTTCAATTTCAGGTCCTTCGGCCGGGGCAAAACCAATTCGCGCAAACACATCATAAATTTCGTTTGCCACCAACCTGAGCGGATGTCTGGAGCCTGCAGGAAAAGGAATTCCCGGTGCAGTAATATCGTAATTGACGCCTTTGGCGGATGAGTTGCTTTCGACAAATCCTTTTCCGGTTTCAAGTTTTTCATCAGCCAGTTTCTTCAGGTTATTCAAAAGCTGTCCAACTTCCTTTCTGCTTTCAGCAGGAACTTCTCTAAAACGCTGAAAAAGTGAAGGTATGAGACCTTTCTTGCTTAAAAATTCCAATCTGAATGCTTCAGCCGTTTCGGCTGAATTAATATCTCGAACAAGAATTTCCTGCTCCACATGGCTAATTTCTTCCTGTAAGGTCATGCAAATGGCTTTGGCCTGCAAAGATAATCAACCCTTTCGCCTGTGAAACAATCATAAAAAGCTTGCGTTAAAGAATGAGAATTCTACAGAATAAAATTTTATTATTTTTGACTGTTTGAAATTAACCACCATGTTAAGATCCCTCAAGTTGTTTACCTTATTGTCTGCTTCAGCAATGTTGGTATTAGTATCTTCCTGCAAACGTGAAGACACCACCTGTAAGGCAATAATTAAAGTAATCCGCCCGACAGGCGTTGCGGTTTCAGGAGCGAATGTAACCCTGATCTCAAATTGGGCGCTTTCGAGTGGTGAAGGTGAAGTGGCTGGTTACCTTGCTGACTCTTCCAAAACCAACAAGGAAATTACAGATGCAAACGGCGAAGCCCGCTTTGAATTTAAGTATCCTGCTATTCTGGACGTTGAAGTTACTCACATCGCTTATGGTACTGCGGAGGATTTAATTAAGCTGGAGCCCGGTGAGACTGTGACGAAAACTGTTATTCTTGAGCAATAACTGTTTCTCCGAAATATTCCAGAATTCCTGAAATCATTAATGCTTTTTGCTGAGCCGGATTTAAATGCGGCAAGGCTTCCTTAGTTTCCCAATGAGGATAACCATCCTCGTCCCGACCTTTATATTCATAAAAGCCATATTGTTGTAGCAAGGTACAGGTACCGATGTGCATTATTTCCAATTTCTGGTCCTTGCTATACTTCTTGTAACCTTTGCCTAGTTCCTGTAAGCCGATTAGAAAAATTACGCCTTCTACATCCAAATCTGCCTCAAATCGGGCATTTAGCCTCGATTTAAGGTTCTTCCATTTATTATCAATCTCTTGCAAAAAGGAGTCGGTGTAACGCTCCTGAAAAATTTCCCTCATCAGTTATTCAACCAACGGGTTGTCATACTGTTGGAATTTGTGCTGATGGTAATCATGTAAATTCCTGACTTGAGGTCGAGCCCGCATATATCGCTGATCCGCGTGTTGAAAGTACCCGGAGTTTGGTTTGTTTTAACAACGCTGCCTAACACTCTTCCGGTGATATCGCGAACGCTCAGGGTGATATCTGATACTTTATTCAAAGAATAACCAACTGTTGCATCGCCGAATCCCGGGTTGGGATAAACTTCGAGTGAAGATGCCGCAGACTGAATATCTGTGAAACCAATCGGAGCATCAACAATGTTAATGTCATCAATGTAAAGATTGTTACCACCGCCATCTGTTATTGTAAAGCGGAACATCGCAGTTTGCTTACCTGCAACAGGCACTACACTAACACTTTCTTCTCTCCACTCAGATGCATTCGGAGTCCAGGCAGATGATGCATAACCAGTCTTGGTTGATAAAGTTTCACCCGATTTTGAATAACGGCGAGTCCAGGTTCTTCCGCAATCTGTTGAAATCCATACTTCGAGCTTGTCCTCACTTGACCCGCCACGCTGAGCGTATGCCACCTTAAATTTCATGCTGGCAGGGGTTCCAACAAACGAACAGTTTACAACAGGAGAGTAAATATGTGAAACCACACCGTCGGCAACCTGAAGATTATTATAAATAATTGAAGCATTTCCGCTTGCAGCAGCATTTGTGGTGCGTGCAAGAGCATTGTTGTTGGAAGAAACAAACCTCCAGTCAACTGCAAGCCATCCCATTAATGGGAAAGTTTCGGTTTCGATACCTTCCACAAACGGGGCAACCAGGTTTGGCTGGTCAGTATTGATATGGATGTAATTGGTTTTTGTTTTAGAGCTGCTCCCTGCCGAATTGGTAATTGTAAGGGTAACAGCATAAGTTCCCGGTTCTGAATAACTAATCACCGGGTTTTGATCATTCGATGAAGAAGGAGTCCCTCCAGGGAAGCTCCAGTTCCAGTTCCAACTCTGATCTACATCTGCATTGTAACTCAAATCAGTAAATGTGATATCTGAGTTCGCACAGTTTTCATCCGTATTAGCATGGAAATCAACGATTGGAGTGCAAACCTGAGGAGTTCCGTCAACCCCGGTTGCTGCCAGGTTACCGGCCGACCATAAATTGTTTCTGCTTGCCGTGTTAGAATTCAGGGCAGCCCACATTCTTTGCTTCTGACCTTCGGTAAACATAATTGCACAAGATGAATAATCCATGTAATTCTGAACATTATCCAGCGAACCGCAGCTTGTTTGGCTCAGATTACAGTTCTGTCCGGCAACACCAATTGTATTTGGTGTATCATTCACTTCATCGTCAATATCACAATTCGCCGCATCTCCGGGCGAGTTGGTTCCTCCCCAGGGATGTTCCAGATTCAGGAAATGGCCGATTTCGTGAGTAAGTGTTCTGGCAGAAAAGTTTGAGCCATTAGAGGTCCCGATACTGCCAAACTGTGTGTTTACAACTACAATTCCGTCATTTTGCGCTCCCGGAGCACTTCCAGGAAGATATGCATAACCTCCCGCGCCAAATGAAATATTATCTACAATCCAGATATTCAGGTATTTATTTCGTGGCCAGGAAACAAGCTCCTTCACATTATTATCTGCAGAATAAGTCAATTCAGAAACTGTTCTTGTAATCCCTTCGGTACAATTCCCGTTCGGATCAATGGTAGCAAGTCTGAATTCAATATCAATATTAGCAACAAGATTTTGGAATGAAGAAATTACTTGCGACTGATCCTCATTTTGTAACTGGTAATCTTCATTAATTATCCGGAGCGCATCCAGAATCTGTTCTTTCGAGATATTTTCAGGTCCGTAATTATGAATTACGTGAAATACAACCGGAATAATACGGTGAACACGCTCTGCGCCCATCGTATAATTCTGTGTAAACTCTTCGAGTTGTTGTCTTTCTGATTGAAGTGCAGGATTATTTGCAAGCGCTTCCTGAACCGCGTGGCTTGTCCCGCAGGTTTTATTTTGAGCTTGTGCCTGATATGAAGTTAGTGACAGTACAGAAACACAAACTGCTAAAATTCCCTTTTTCATTTATTGATGGTGATGGTAAAAAATGATAAGCCTGCAAATATACCAAAAACCGTCTTCAAAATCAATGTGAATTATTAACCAATCTCTCTGATAAGCATACGTTTGGCAATCGGCAGGTAAGCCTCCTGAAATGGTATTTTTTCGCTCGTTCTGAACCAGTATGTAGCCGGGTTGGGAAGCTCTTTCCTCTTTTTAATCAGGTTAATTTTTATCGATTCAGGTGTTTCGAATGTGCCTCGTGTAATGGTAGTAATAAAACGCGTGCTCAGACTTCTGAATGAATCGCTTGCATTTGCATAAATACTCAGATTGTACTCAAAAATGTGGGTTTCGCCGGCTTCTCTCGTTTCCATCAGCATATAACCTTCGGTTGAATTCAAAGGCATCAGGCCGACAGGCTCGAAAACCAGCAGCTTTTCCAATTCTGAATAAATAAATTTCCCCTCCTCAAGCGCTGCTTTCATTTTAGGCACCGAGAAAGCAATAATCTGCTCAATCTCAGCCATCAGGCTGTCGTTGCGGACTACCTTTTCGTACGAAATCTGCATCTCTTTTAAATCGAGCGATTTAATTTTTGACGGGAACTTGCCCGACATTTCTTCAAACTCCTTTCTGGTGCGGCTCAGCCTGGCGTAATGCTCAACAAGCTCCGACAGTTCGGGATATAATAAATGACTGTTGAATTGCTTTCTCACTCCTTCCAGATAAGCCAGCAAAATGTATTGTTTGTACTCAGCATCAATCCTGTGCTCAGTCAACCAGTTGTCGCTTAAATGTACCATTGCAAAAAATAAAATCTAAAATATTGAACGCATCCCGCAACCGGCATGTTGCGGATAAGTAAGTTTTAAACAGCTTATGCTTTAAAAACGTTAATCGGGTAATCAGAACAATTAACGCAGCATTGTTTATTAATACGGGCAATTCGTTCTTCTATCATGTCGTTTCTGTCTAAGTTTGCACTACATTTTTGCCTTATGAGCCCATTTATCAGCCGCCTGAGCCTGTATGCCACCGTCTTTATATTCGTACTTCAATCCTGTGTTCCTCATCGTCAGTTCGAAGATGTTAAAGCCGCGCGCGATACCTGTGAAGCTCAAATGAAAACCTATCGTGCCGAATACGAATCTTTTAAAGCGAAAGAAAAGGAAATGGGTTCCCGGCTTAGCGAGCAGGATAAGCAGATTTCAATGCTAACCCGCGATACCACGAGTATGGGAATTACCTATCGCAGGCTTACTACTTCGTACGATAAGCTTAACCAAACTTACGATCAGTTGCTTGCCAACAATGCCGCTTTAATGAAAGGTAAAGAAGACGATAACCGCGAACTGATGGGGAAATTCCAGATGACTCAGGAAGAGCTTCAGAAGAAGGAAGACCGCTTAAGAGAATCGGAGCAGGCACTCGAAAAACGGGAGGCCGAAGTGAATAAACTCAGTCAGGAACTTACTGCATTCGAACAGGAACTCAACTCAAAAGAAGCGCGCGTTCAGGAGCTGGAAGGCATCCTGGCAAGAAAGGATTCAACTGTTAGTGCACTTTTTTCAAAGGTTGAGAATGCCTTGCTGGGCTTTAAGGATAACGGACTGAGCATGTCGGTTAAAAACGGTAAGGTGTATGTTTCACTCGAAGAGCGACTGTTGTTTGCATCAGGCAGTACAGATGTGGACGCCAAAGGTGTGGATGCGCTTAAAAAACTAAGTAAAGTGCTTGAGAACGAGAAGGATATCAACGTTCTTATCGAAGGCCACACCGATAATGTTCCAATCAAAAGTGCCCGCATGAAGGACAACTGGGATTTATCTGTTTTGCGCGCTACTTCAATCGTACGTATTCTTATTGGCAATTCGGATGTTGACCCGCGTATTTTTACAGTAGCAGGTCGCGGTGAATATTTCCCGATTGATCCGGCCAATACGGCCGAAGCCCGCAAAAAGAACCGCAGGACGGAAATCATTCTTACGCCGAACCTCGACGAACTGTTTAAAATTCTGGAAACGAATTAATTCCGTTTAAGAGGCATTCAGGCTTCGCCTGGATACAGCCCGCGACGAAGGCAGCCAGGCAGCCAGAGCGCCAATTGCGACAACGGTTGCAGCAATTGCCAGCAAATCTTTCAGCTTAACCAGCACCGGATAAGCATCAATTTCGTTGATTAAAACCAGCGAGAAATTCCCCTGAAGGAATACTACCAGCAGCCCTGCCAGCAAACCTCCGGTCATCCCGATCAGAGAAATCATCATGCCTTCGGCAAAAAAGATTTTACGAATGGTGCTTTTGCCCGCGCCCAAACTTTGCAGGGTTCGGATATCGGCCGATTTTTCCACAACCAGCATCGTTAATGAGCCGGTTACATTAAAAACGGCAATCAGCAAAATAAAACAGAGCACCAGAAATACAGCCCATTTTTCGGCATTAATTATTTTGTAAAGCAGCTCATGTTGTTCAAAGCGGTTTTTAACCGTGTATTTATTTCCCGCCTTTCGGCGGATAGATTCAATTACAGCAGCCTGGTCGGCATTTTCGGAAAGTTTAATTTCTACCGAAGTAAACCGGTCCTCAAAACCTGAAAGTGATTCAGCGAATGACAGCGGAACAATCATGTATTTTGTATCGAACTCGGGTTGAATTTCGAAAACTCCCGAAGGGAAAATTCCCTGCTTCCGGAATGCATCTTCCGGGTTGAGGGTGCTGCCAATATTGTCTTTTGGCACATACACCATCAGGGGTGTGTCAATGGCATCCAGACTCATTTTCAGGCTGTAGGCAACTCCGCTACCCACCACAGCCATTGGTACATCACGTTTTAAAAGAGTAAAACTGCCGTCAACCATCATGGTGTCGATACCGGTCATTTTGCTGAACCCGGCTTCAACACCCTTCATGGTGCATACGTATTGGTTTTCGCCAAACATTACCAGACAGTTTTCCTCCAGAATTCCCGAAATTTGTTCCACTCCTTTAAGCCCCTTAAGTTCGCTTCCTGGAAACTCAATCGCATTTATCCACTTGCCCTGTGCGGGTTCAATCTTTACATCCGAATCGAATGCATTGTAAAGTCTTACAACCCAGTTTTCGAGGCCGTTAAAGGCCGATAACAAAATAACCAGCGCGGCTGTCCCGATAAAAACACCCAGTACCGAAATCCAGGAGATTATGGAAATAACCTGCATTCGTTTTTTCGAAAACAGGTAACGTCGCGCTATGAAAAGGATGAAATTCAATCGTTGCTCAGTAAACGGTCAATGTTTTCGTAATAATCCAGAGAGTCATCGATGAAAAAATCCAGATCTGGAACAATCCGCAACTGATGCCGCACTTTTTCTCCAAGTCTGCGTCTTATTTCATGCTTCTGGGCTTTAATCAGCGACAATAATTCCTGAGGCTTTTCAACCTTAAACATGCTCAGGTAAATTTTGGCATGCCCCAGATCGGGACTAATTCTGGCCTGAGTAACGGTTATAAATGCGCCATTAAATAAATTCCGGCTTTCGCGCTGAAAAACTTCGGCCATTTCCTTTTGAACCAGCCGGGCCACTTTTTTCTGTCTTGTACTTTCCACAATGCAAAGCTACAAAATACCTGAGCGTATATTGTTTGTCGGCAGCCCGCCGTTAGTTTTTGTATTTTGCGGCGCTTTTGCCACTTTCAGGGACTGCATGCGACAGCTAAAACGATTACTGGCTTATATTAAACCGGTTCATCATTATTTACCGGAATACCTCATTTATACATTGTTGGGTATTCTATTCGGGCTGGTAAATTTTACTATGCTGGTGCCTTTGCTTAATCTGCTTTTTAACGAAGGGCCTGCTGTAGCTCCGCTTGAGCCGCCTCCATTGGGTTTTAGTCTGGATTCGATAGCTGCAAATTTTAATTACAAGCTTTTTTCCCTGGCTCAAACAGAAGGGAAACTGTATGCACTCGGATTTGTTTGTGTGTGCATTGCTTCAGCAACATTGTTGGCAAATATTTTTCGCTACATGGCCAACCGGGTCATGGTGCGCCTTCGCATGAATCTGCTCGAACGACTCCGGAACGAGTTGTATTCAAAAATCATCGCTCAGTCGATGACCTTTTTTAACCGCATTCGCAAGGGCGAATTGCTTTCAACCATGTCCTCAGACGTTCAGGAAATTGAAGGTTCGGTTGTGAGTTCTTTCCAGAGTCTTCTTCGCGATCCTTTTGTAATTCTGGCTTATTTCGGCACCCTGTTTTACCTCTCGCCTTCATTAACCGTTTTCACCATTTTATTTTTTCCTGTTTCCGGCATTTTAATTTCCTCGCTTGCGCGAAGATTGAAGAAGAAGGGATTTTTTAGTCAGGAATACCTTGCGCGAATTGTGCATCATACCGACGAAACCATTTCGGGCATCCGCATTATCAGGGCATTCAGGTCAGAAAATATTTTCATCCGGCGTTTCGCCGGGATAAACAGGAGTTTCTCCAAAGTGAGCCGGGAGCTTTTTAACCAGCGCGAACTGGCATCACCCATATCGGAATTGCTTGGTGTATTGGTTATTGTAACTGTGGTGATGTACGGAGGCCACCTGGTAATTTCGGGCGAATTGTCGGGTTCAGTTTTCATTACTTATCTGGCGCTGTATTCACAGATTATGCAGCCTGCCAAGAACATCAGCACGGCAGTAACCAGCATGCAGAAAGGGCTGGCTTCGGCCGATCGTATTTTTTCTGCTATTGATGAAGATGTAAGGGTTAAGGACCCTGAACAGGCGGTTATACCTGAAACGTTTTCTAAAGGAATAGAAATCAAAGATGTTTCCTTCGCGTACGGCGATCAACCCGTATTGACTAACGTGAATCTGCGTGTTGGCAAGGGTAAAATGATTGCTCTGGTTGGTAAAAGCGGTTCGGGCAAATCGACTTTGTCGGATTTAATCATGCGGTTTTACGATGTAAGCGAAGGCTCCATTCTGATTGACGATGTCGATATCAGGAATATGCGGCAACACGACCTCCGAAAAATGATTGGCTTTGTAAATCAGGATCCGCTTATGTTTAACGACACGGTGCGAAACAACATTACAATGGGGCATCCGGTCGAAAATGAGGAAGCCATCCGGCTGGCAGCCGAAAATGCAAACGCCCTGGAGTTTATTAATGGCCTTGAGAACGGGTTCGATACAGTTTTAGGCGATCGGGGTTCTCGCCTCAGCGGCGGACAAAAACAGCGTATTGCTATTGCCCGCGCTATTTATAGTAACCCACCGGTTTTAATACTGGATGAAGCAACCAGCGCGCTCGATACCGAAAGCGAACGACTGGTCCAGGATGCGCTTTCCAGATTAATGCAAAGCCGCACATCAATAGTTATCGCTCATCGTTTATCAACTATTCAGCATGCCGACGAAATTATTGTGATGGACGAAGGCAGGATAGCCGAACGCGGCACTCATACCGAGCTTCTTTCAAAAGGCGGTATTTACTCCAGATTGCATGAAATCCAGCAGCTGAGCTAAGAGAAATAACATTATTGCTCTGATTATCAAAGAAACACACAGGAATATACTAGTTCCTTAAAATTTCATTTGCAAGGTTAAACGAATCGCTGTATTATTGCACCCGCTAAAAATAATCCTTCTTAGCTCAGCTGGTTAGAGCATCTGACTGTTAATCAGAGGGTCCTTGGTTCGAGCCCAAGAGAAGGAGCTCAGGAAAAACCGCCCGCAAGGCGGTTTTTTTGATTAAGCAAATTGGGCGAGAAGTTTATCCCGAGCTAGCCTCGGGAAGCCCAAGAAGAAGGCGATACAAAAGCAAGCCAAGCTTGCTATTGTATCGTGCTGACAACGGCGCAGCCGTTCGTCAGTACCAGAGTAAATCAATTTTAGGTTTGTCACATGCAAGCTTGGCTTGCTTTTGTATCGTGCTGACAGCGGCGCAGCCGTTCATTTTTAAACCCATTAACTCATTGAAGGAATCTAAACCTTTTTCAACACATTTATTGCATTACAAATCTGCCTTGATTTATAATTTCATGCGTGTTAGAACAAGTGATTCGCGCTGTGAAAAAACCGGTTCCAATGCTTTCTTTAGAAATAGAAAATTGGTTTTGGCATACTTTATTTTGGCAGAATACTTCTCTTCCTAACGCGTCAAAAATTTGAATATTTACAGTTTCTGATTGAGGGAAGCTGATGTCAAAGAAAACCACATCAGCAGAAGGATTCGGGAAAATGAGCAGATTCGATGGTGCATTTATATAATCAGAAATGGATGAAATGCTTCCGGCGCCATAAGACCATAAATCAGCATCGCCGTTAAGCGCTGCATCAACAAATAGCCTTCCGCCAAAAAGTTCAAAATGTCCGTCGCCGAGTATTTGCCATTGATTTTCGAGACCCTCCGGAAAGATTTCATAGGTGCCTTCGTCCGTTCCGTCGGTGCGCCAAAGTTCGCGGTTTCCTTCGCTGTTATTCATCAGAAAAACCAATTCATTATCAACCTGAAACATATCGCGTGGAAGATCAATATAAGCACTCGGATTTACTTGTAACGTTCCGGCTTCTGTTCCATCGCTTAGCCACAAATGTCTTTGATCACTCGTTCCCTGCTGCCTGTATGCAAAATACAACCTGCCCTCAAAAGGAGTAATGTTCAGGATTAATGAACTTGCCGAACCTGCAGATATATCTGCAACCAGTTCTGTTCCTTCAACTGTTCCTTCAGTTGACCAAAGTTCAGATCCCGATTGACCATCATTAGCTAAAAAGTAAAGCCTGCCATTTAAAACTGTGAATTGTGGATTGTATCCAAGCCCATCACCGCTGCCTGCATTCAGGTCGGTAAAAATTTGAGTGCCTGCCTCAGTTCCGTCTGTTGTCCAGACTTCCTGACCCTGTTCATTGTTTCTGGCAACAAAGAATAAACGGTTGTCATAAACCACACCTGCCCCGATGAATCCATCACCCGAAGGGTTGATATCCTTAACCATGTGAGTTCCTGCAATCGTGCCGTCCGTTCTCCAGAGTTCGAGTCCGTCCACCCCGTTATCGGCACAGAAATACAGGATATTGTCGAGTTCACCAACCCAGTACCCAAAACCGTCACCATTAGGATTGATATCCAAAAAGAATTCTGTTCCTTCAGGTGTTCCATCTGTGATCCAAAGTTCCTTGCCTCTGTTTTCGCCAATTACTTCATCGTAATCGAATAGAATATTATTATCTATTTCCCGCATCGAGCGCAAGGATAATGTGCCAAATAAATCGGGATTATTGAAGTTGGTAATTTGCAGTGGCGTGTCGCCGGCATATGTTATTTTATATAATTCATAAGGGTTCTCCAGGGTATTTCCATAGAAGTAGAGAGCACCGAGATGCTCCCCCAGAACTTCGTAAATGTCAAACCTGTTTCCTTCACCATCTTCCTGCACGGCAATATTCCCGATTGAGCCGTTGGTGAAGTAAAGACGATTTGCAAAAGTTGAGTTTTCATCAACTCCAGTGTAAAACAGGTGATTGTCAAAAATGTTAAAATCGTAAGGTTCAAGAAAATCTCCGGTGAATACTTCCTGCTTTTGGAAATATTGAGCCTGAGAGAACAACGTAATAACGATTGCCAGAAAGGTAAAAACGAATTTCATTGGGATTAGCATTACATAAAATGCTTAAAGTTAGGGAATTGATTCTAGGCTTTGGCGGTTAAACCCCAGATTTTTAGATATAAGACCCAAATTAAATCTATTTGAATTCCTGGTAGTGTTTTCCAAAACCGTTTTACTGCATAGTGTCGATTCAGTTTTATCATCCTTAACTACGAATGTTTTATCGACACACCATCAGACTGTTATATGGCGTTCTATTCATTGTTTTTAACTTCTGTACCGGAGTGTTAATCTTACAGAAAGCAGCTGCATTGCTAACAGAGTTTTTGCTGTTGATTTCTTTCCTTAAGTGTCAGATTTTCAGATTGCGTAACCTGTCATCTTCCTTTTTAAGCCTTATCTGTTGGCTAAATTCACTACTTTTGCCGCCTGAATAATTATCCCAAAATCACATGGCTCAGTTTGACCTGATTATGCCGAAAATGGGCGAGAGCGTCGCCGAAGCAACAATTATCAAATGGCTCAAGCAACCGGGCGATTCCATCGAACTGGATGAACCGGTTCTTGAAATTGCAACCGATAAAGTGGATTCCGAAATTCCATCACCGGTTGAAGGTGTACTTGCCGAAATTCTTTTTAATGAAGGCGATGTAATTCAGGTAAATGCTGTAATAGCAAAAATTACCACGAATGCAGCAGTTGCAGCTTCAGCTCCTTCTTCTGCTCCGGCTCCCGAAAAGGTTGCTACGGTGGTTGAAGATGCTGCTAAAACAACGGCTTCTGAAACTGCAGCTGAGGCCCCGTCTGCTCACGGCGCTTCAGGTCGTTTCTATTCTCCATTGGTGCGAAATATAGCCAGAGAAGAAGGGGTTTCTATGGAAGAACTTGAAGCAATTGCAGGATCAGGGCAGGATGGAAGAGTAACCAAAAATGATATTCTGGCCTATCTTCCCAAAAGAGGGCAAAATGGCTCATCGGCCGCTTCTGCGGCTAAAAAACCTGCACAACAGGCTAAAGAAATTACCAAACCGCTTGCGCCCGCCGTTTCTGTTGGTTCGGGCGACGAAATCATCGAAATGGACCGCATGCGTAAAATGATTGCAGACCACATGGTGATGTCGAAAGCCGTTAGTCCGCATGTTACTTCTTATGTGGAAGTGGATATGACCAATATGGTAATGTGGCGCGAAAAAGTGAAAAAGGAATTTGAACGCCGTGAAGGTGAAAAAATCACTTTTACCCCCATGATTATCGAAATGGTTGCGAAAGCAATCCGCGATTTCCCAATGATTAACGTTTCTGTTGACGGAACAAATATTATCATGAGGAAACACATCAATATCGGAATGGCGACAGCTCTGCCAAGCGGTAACTTGATTGTCCCGGTGATTAAAGATGCCGACACAAAAAATCTTATCGGCCTGACCAAGGCCGTAAACGACCTGGCAAACAGGGCACGGGCCAATAAATTACAACCCGACGAAATTCAGGGAGGAACGTTTACCGTGACCAACGTTGGTTCTTTCGGAAATGTAATGGGAACGCCAATTATCAATCAGCCACAGGTTGCCATTCTGGCTGTTGGCGTAATTAAAAAGAAGCCAGCAATAATTGAAACACCACAAGGCGATTTAATTGGTATCCGTCACATGATGTATTGCTCTCTTTCTTACGACCATCGTGTAGTTGATGGCTCTCTGGGCGGTTCATTCCTTCGGCGAATTGCAGATCACCTCGAAGCATTTGACCCAAATACCTCAATCTGATGGAGCTGAACCTGAGCAAACCAATCGTTTTTTTTGATATTGAATCCACCGGTACTCAGGTAGCTGCCGACCGCATTGTAGAGATCTGTGTGCTTAAAATTAACCCCGACGGTAACGAGGAGGTTAAAACACGCAGAATCAATCCTACAATTCCGATTCCGCCCGAAGTTTCGCTTATTCACGGCATTTACGATGAGGATGTTAAGGATGAACCAACCTTTAAGGCGGTAGCAAAGTCATTGGCCGATTTCATCGGAGATGCCGACCTGGCCGGGTATAATTCAAATAAGTTTGACGTACCGATGCTGCTCGAAGAATTTTATCGTGCAGGTATCGATTTTCCGATGGAGAACCGTCGTCTGATTGATGTGCAGAACATCTTCCATCAAATGGAACAACGCACTCTTGCGGCAGCTCTGAAATTCTATTGCAACCGCGAACTGGTTGATGCACACACCGCGGAGGCAGATGTTCGTGCAACCTATGATGTGCTCAAAGCACAGCTTGATATGTATCAGGAGCGTGTTTTTACCGACAAGCAAGGCAACCAGTCTATTCCTGTTGTGAACGACATGCAGAAGCTGGCCGACTTTTCCACTAACCGCGACTGGGTTGATTTTGGCGGACGCATGATTTACGATAAGGAGGGCAATGAATTATTCAACTTTGGAAAGCACAAAGGTCGAAAGGTTACCGATGTGCTTGAAAAAGAACCCTCTTACTACGATTGGATGATGAACGGCGATTTTGCCTTATCAACCAAAAAAGCGCTTGAGAAAATCAAGTTGCGCATGCTTTCAGGGAAATACAAATAATTGCAATGAAAGTTATTTGCATTGGCCGCAATTATGCCGAGCACGCCAAGGAACTTAATAATCCACTCCCGGCAGAACCGGTTTTTTTCATGAAGCCGGATACGGCAGTACTAAAGGACAACGCTCCGTTCTGGCATCCCGACTTTTCGTCGGATATTCATTTCGAAATGGAATTGGTCATCCGCATTTCCAAAGCTGGCAAGCATATCTCCGAAGAATTTGCATCCAGGTATTTTGATGCTATTACAGGCGGTATTGATTTTACAGCCCGGGATCTTCAGCAGAAATGCAAGGAAAAAGGGCTTCCCTGGGAAATTGCCAAAGCTTTTGACCATTCTGCTGTAATTGGTGCATTCCAGCCTATAAGCAATTTTCCCGATTTAAGTAATATCAGCTTTTCGCTGGATGTAAATAATGAAAGAAGGCAATCAGGCCTGTCGGCCGATATGATCTTCAGCTTCAATCGGATTGTGGCTTACGTTTCTCAGTTTATTACCCTCAAAACAGGAGATTTAATCTTCACCGGAACTCCTGCCGGGGTAGGGAAAGTCAATCCGGGCGACAGCCTGAAAGGCAAACTTGAAGACAGCGAAGTTTTTCAGTTTGATGTGAAATAAGGTTATTTAGCCGGTAGAATTTTGAATTCTGTTCTCCGGTTTATGGCCCGCCCGGTTTCGGTTGCGTTTGTAGCTAAAGGCATTTTTTCTCCATAGCCTTTCGATTCAAGTCTGCCGGCATCAACGCCTAGTTTAACAAGATACTCAACCACCGAAGCCGCTCTTTTTTCACTCAGAACCTGATTCGAAGCGTCATCACCAACATCATCAGTATGGCCGCCGATTTCAACCCGAACATTCGGATTCTTATCCAGAAACTTAAACACTTTCTCCAGTTCTACCTTTGATTGAGGAAGCAAATTGGCTTTTCCGAATTCAAAGAAAATATTATTTAGGACCACCTTGCTACCGGCTTCTACAGGCGAAAGCAGGATGTCAACCTTAAACTCGTCCTTTGGAGTCAGCTCTTTGCCAATCACATAATTTCCAGAGAAAAATAAATATCCTGTGGCTTCTGCATTTACAGCATAACTGCTTCCCGAAGGGAGAGAAATTAAAAATTCACCATTCTGCTTATCCGATTGAGTAGTTGCTCTCACTTCGCCGGTTTCCACATCAATAACACTTACGTCTGCGGCAACGGGATTCATGCTTTTAGCATCACGAATTTTTCCTCGCATATAAGTTACAGGCTGTGGCCGGGCAGCCTCATACAAATCGAACACATACAAATCGCGCAAACCTAAACCGCCTTCCCGGTCGGAACTGAAATAGCCTTTTTTACCATCAGGGCTGACTATGAGATGTATTTCGTCATCTTTTGTATTAATCGGGTAACCCAGATTTATAGGTTTGGACCAACTTCCGTCGGACTTTAATTTTGAATAAAAAATATCTTTCCCGCCCATTCCAGGGTGTCCCTCAGAAGAGAAAAATAAAGTCTTCCCATCCGGATGAAGGTATGGTCCAAATTCATCATAAGGTGTATTTATGGAATCTCCCAAATTCTCAGGCAATGTCCAGGTTCCGTTTTCTCGCTTGTAGGTAATCCATAAATCAGCCATGCCTTTTCCGCCGGCACGGCGACTTGTAAAAACGAGTGTGCGCCCGTCAGGACCAATTGTTGGCTGAGCGTCCCAGGTTCCTGAATTAATCAGTTCGCCCATGTTGACCGGCTTTGACCACTTGTCGCCTTCGCGTTTTGAGATGTAAAGATCACAAGAGCCATAGCCTTCCGGTCTTTCACATCCTGTAAAATAAAAATACCGCCCGTCGGGCGAAATCGAATGGGCCCCTTCATTGCCATGCGTGTTTAATGGCGATCCAAGAGGCACAGCCTGCAGCCATTCCAGATTCTCTCGTTTGCTGATGTAGAAATCCTCTTCGAACTGAGAACCTCCATTATCTGTTTCTGCGTCTGCAGGCCTCATTCGGGTGAATATTAATGTTGCCTCATCCACTGTAAGCGAAGGATGGTAATCGTTGTATGGCGAATTGATTCCGGCCCCCAGGTTTTTTGGTGTAAATGGAACAGGATGAGCTACCGCTTCGCGCGCAAAAACAGCATTGTTAAACCTTCTTTCTCCTTTTGCGCGAAGCTCTTTGCTTATGGCTTTATTCCCCAGGAATTGAGTCATATGCATCACAGCATCATTGTATTTACCTATTTCCATTTCTATTCCGGCCAGGTTGTAGAATGCAGCCGGAAATCGGTTCGGTTTAATTATGATGGCTTTTTGATAATGTTTAATTGCCTCTTCGTATTTCTTTAAATCGCTGCAAACATCACCTAGCAATAGCTGAGCTTCGTAAAAATTCTCATCCTGTTCTGTAGCCTTGCTCAGCATTAAATAAGCATCTTCATTTTTCCTGTATTCATATTTCATCCGGCCTTCGTTAAAATAACCAATAGCCCTTTTGTTACCGGTGCTAAGGCTTTGAGAGCGGAGCGAATACGAACCGGAAAGAAGAATCAAAATAGCTAGAATAATATGACGCATATTTATTCAGGATTAGCCGGCAAGTTAATGTGATTGATTTAATTGCTTGATCTTTTTAACGATTAATAACCCTCAAACTTGTTTGTTTGCTTGGAATATATGGTAAAGCATCATTTTCAAAATAAAAAAAGCTGCGACAGAAATCGCAGCTTTTTCGCAGGTTGTTATTCAATATTATTTGCGTCTCACAGTAACATCACCGTTCAACTTATCTCCATTGCTTAGTTCCAGCACGTAGAAATAAACCCCGTCAGGAGCATTACCTGCGTCCCAGTTGTTTGCATAAGCATTTACAGACTAAATTTCGTTCCCCCAGCGATCGAAGATCAACAGTTTTGATGCCGGTAATGCTTCAAGCCCCTGAATTACAAAGAAGTCGTTGAAGCCATCGCCATTTGGCGTAAAGGAGTTGGGAACAGCAACAGAATTTGCTATCAGGTAGCTTCTTGAGGTTGAGTCCGAACATTCGTTAACATCAGTTACCACAAGGGTAACCGTATATTCTCCCTGATTGCCATATG
>JAGQVC010000098.1 GCA_020438185.1 Bacteroidota bacterium | reverse complement strand
CGAGCGCTCATCCATCGCAGGCGCCGAAGAAGCCTGATTAATCATGACCGGTTTAATGAGCGGTTTTACATGCTCACGGAAATATTGCTTTACAAATTTCTGTTGCTCTGCTTTCAGCATTTTTTCATTCACTATGTGAATATTTCTCGCTTCCAGCTCCTTCACAATTTGTTTCCAGAAAATCGTATGAAATTCATTCTGGTGTTTCTGGACAATATTATTTATCCGTTTAATCACCTCCCTCGGATCTTCTTTCAGTTCTTTTTTTGTTTTGCGCGTCAATTCCATCAGGCGCTTCCACTCCGCTACCCTGATGCGGTAAAACTCCTCCAGATTGGATGAGAAAATCGCCAGGAATTTCATTCGTTCGTACAATGGCACACGCAAATCGCGTGCTTCCTGCAAAACCCGGTGATTAAAGCTTAGCCAGCTGATGTCTCTGTTAAAATATCTCTTCACACTCATTCAATTGGCTTTTTCGGGTAATCCAGTTCTACAAGTTTCCCGCAACCTTTGCTCCATCCGTTCCATTTAAAATCGTCCACTTCAATTTGTGCAACCGCGCAAGTCGAAAGTACTTCCTCCGTGTCGCAAAGCCAGTTCAGCAAATCGCTCAATCCGGGGTTATGTCCCACCAGCATAATAATGTTCAGGTCCGGGTTCTGTCTCGAAATCAGCTTGACCAAATCCTGCCGGCTGGCTTCATAAATAGACTTCTCCGTTTTAAGGCCCTCATCCATTCTGCCAAATTGCTGATTGAACAGCCTTGCAGTCGATATCGCCCGAAGGGCAGGACTACTTAAAATTAGATCAGGTAACATTTCACGAAGCACCAGCCTTCTGGCCATTTCGGGAGCGTTTCTCAATCCTCTTTCATTGAGCGGACGGTCAAAATCGTCCAGATCCGCATGATCCCAGCTGGACTTCGCATGTCGCACAATAAGCAGGGTTTTCATACCATTTTGGGAATTGCCTGCAATATTAAGTAATTATTAAGGCCTTACAGAATGCCCCCGAAAATTTAACATTGGAAAGCCCTCAATCAGGGGCGCACAGTTTTAAGGAAATTCGCCGCCGATTCAGCAGGTAATTTGCGGTCATCAGCGCTTATGTGGTTCATCATAATCGAAAAACTGTAACGTTTGCCTTTCGCATCCAAATAACCCATGTAACTGCGTACACCATTAATGCTTCCGGTTTTGGCCCTCAATCCTGGAATCGCCTCGAAACGGCGCAGCGTGCCGCTTTTTCCTGCCTCGGGTAAGGCATTGTACAAAATTTCAAAATCGGGATGCTGTTGCAAATGGTGTAAAAACGCAGTCTGAAATGCGGCTGTTTCCAGATTCGCAGGCGATAATCCGCTGCCATCCATCGGATGAAATCCATTCAACTCAGGATAACCGAATGCTGAAAGGTATTCGATGACCAGCTCAACTGCTTTTTCGGCGCGGGTATCTTTTCCGGCATCTGCTGCCATGCGTTTTAACAGCGCTTCGGCAAGCAAATTATCCGATTTAAGCAACATGTCGTTTATCATTCCCGAAAGTGGCCGCGATTCAAGCACCAGCAAAGTATCGCCTTTGCCTTCATAGGGAAAAGTATAAATATGTGTGGATAAATCAGAACCAGGAAACTTGCTGTCAAGCAGGTTCTTTAATTCAAAATCAAGCTGTATGGGCGGGTGGGGCAGTGCGCCGCGTTCGCGGCGGATTTGTCCTTCGGGCACACAACCATCGGCGTCGAGCGAAGAGCGGCCGGGCGAACCCCACATGTAAATGACTTCTTCGGCACCCCGGCAGGTAAATACTTCACTGCCCAGCGACATGTTATGAGGTGTATAGTCCACAAAATTGTAATCGGCTTTTTGTCCCGCTTTGGTTGCTCTGAATTCGACTGTAAAGCTGTTACCCCGCCAGTTTATTCCGTAAACCGCAGCCCCGTAATAATTGCCCAAATCTTCGTATGGCCAGAAGCGAGGCACGCCGCGGTGGTCGTACGGGTACACCGAAACATCAACTGTAATTGAACCTATTATTCGCTTTATGCCTCTTTTGGTAAGCGCGTTTACTATTGCCGTTTTAATGGAATCTGCACTGCCTTCGGCACGACCCAGTTCGGGGTCACCCGAGCCAATAATTACAATATCGCTTTTTAATATATCGTTGTTTTTATTTCCGGTTAGCAAAACCGGCGTTTTAAAGTGGTAATCTTTACCAAGTTTGTACAAGGCCGCCGCCGCCGTAATTAACTTTTGGGTAGAAGCGGGCTGCATATTTATGCCACTTTGCCAGGATTGAATTTCCTTGCCGGTTTCGTCTCTTACACTGTATGCAATTACGCTACCTTCTTTTTCCAGCTGCGTAAACGCAGGATGAATACTTTGCGAAAACGCAGATGCACTTACAAATAAAAAAAGAAAAAATAATCTCAAGGCTTGCAATATGAATTGTTTGAATTCAAAAGTAGAGATTAAACCGGACGGGTTAGATTAAAGACGCAGGAATTGTATCGTATTTTGTGAACAGGAGGACCACAGGATAATTTATTTATTCCAAATAATTTGAAAACCTGTAGGGAACAAATAAAAAAAAACTAATTAATATTTATGGTATTTCAAAGATGCTTCATCAAATGATCAATCACCACTTCAAGGGCTTTATCATACGAAGTATTATTGGTCACAATAATATCTGAATCGTCGCGGTAAGGCTGTAAAAACTGCCGGTACGATGGCATTACATGGTTATGCCACTGGTACATAACCACATCTTCAGGATAGCCGCGTTCATCTTTATCACGGCGTAGACGGCGATTTAATTTAATGTCTTCGCGCGCCTCGATGTAAATTCTTAAATCAAGCTCATTTTTAATTTCCTCGTAATGGAAAATAAAAAGACCTTCCATAATAATTACGGGAGCCGGTTCAAGCGTAATGGTTTGCGCAATCCGGGCGGCATTATTAAACGTATACTCCTGAATTTCGATTGTTTCGCCCTTACTTAAACGAATCATATCGCGGTAAAAGGCATCGCGGTGAATTGATGTGGGCAAATCAAAATTAATCTGACCGTTTTCGTCACGCAATTGCTGATCCTGAGGCAGGTAATAGTTATCCTGGGAAACCACACAGGTTGAATTTTCGGGCAAGGCAGCCCGAAGATGCTTCAGGAAGGAAGTCTTGCCGGAGGCACTGCCCCCCGAAATGCCAACGAGATATGGTCGCTTGCTCATTGGGTTGCGAAACTAATACATCCCCGCGAATTACGGAGTAAGAAAATCAAGCGACAGAGAAAAAAACTTGTCGAATATTAAAATCACAGCTTCAGCTGAACACTCAGAAAGAGCGCCCTTCCATCGGATGGGATTATTCCCGGGCCGGGATATGATTCTGCTCGACGCGTGAAATAGGCTGTGTTTAACGCATTGTTGCAGCTAAGCTGCACTATATACTTCTTGTAGGTGTAACTTAATGTTGCGTCTGCCACCGAATAATTCGGAATTATTCCTTCAACCGCTGTTGCGGTGAGTATTGCATTTGTTGCATCCGAAAATTGTTGTGTCGTGTAGGCGTAATTCAGGTTTACTCCGAATCCCCGAAAATTAATTTCGGCTCCGCATCTGAAAATTAGCGGAGGTACCATTTCAACCAGTTTTCCCCGGATTGAGGAATCGTCAGTATTGATATAACGGGCATTAACATATGCAGTATTTATAAATATGGATAAACTTGTCTTTTTGCCTGCGCTGTCGCTGCGAATGGCATTCCATTCAATTAATGATTCAAGCCCGTAATTGCGTGCATCCGCAACATTTGTCCTGTAGCGAATTGTATTGTACAATGGCGCTCCGGCAGTTTTTAAAACCTGGCCTATTTTGTCTTTATAAGCAACATAAAATCCTGTTATTTCAGTCCGGATTGCCTGACCTAGCTGAACTCTGTACCCCAGGTCGGTCGTGTATCCGCGCTCATCGTGAATGTTCGGGTCGATAACATAATTGGGATTTACAACTCGTAAATCGGAGAAATTAATTGCCCGGTAATTCTGTGAAAAATTCGAATATATTTCTCCTTTTCCCCCGGTTTTATATGCAATTCCAATTCCGCCCAAAAGGAATCTTCGCATTTTTGTTCCGGATTCTTCAGTGCGCAGGAAACCAACCTGGTTACCCGCCAAATCGTAGGTGTAGGTATTGTAGTACCCATTCGAAGCGGTTGAAATATATTCGTATCTCATACCCGGTGTTATACTTAATTTTTTACCGATTCTAAATATTTGTTCAGCAAATAAAGCCACGTTTAAATTCGGAAAATTATATTCTGATTGATCCGGGTTGCCTTCTGAATTCATTCTGAAATCCGCGTCAGATCCGGCACTCCCGAAACCCTGCGCTGATTGAGTTTGTCCTCGATAAATCCGCATACCGGCAAGTAAAACCTGCATGCGGTTTCCAATTTCAAAGCGGTGTAATAGGCGGGTTTCGCTACCCACATTCTTAAAATTCCCATCAATCACAGTTCTTGCACCTCCCAAATCAATTACATTAATTCTTTCAAGGTTGCCAACTGCTTTTCTGGAAGCAAGTAATCCAAAATTGCGGATATTTAATTCGGTGCGTGCATTAAACCGGTGGGTAAACTGAACCGATGCCAGGTTCCAGTCTACCAGAAACCAATTCCGGTCACGCAGAGATTGTTTCGGATTTTCTTCGAAATTCTTATCGGTTAATCCTCCAGCCTGTTGCGCCAGGTAATGCATTCGCGTGTATTCAGCACGCAATTGCCAGGTTTCGCTTAATTCATAAATTCCGGAAAAATACCCTGTAAATTGTTCAAATCCTGAATTGTCGCGGTAGCCGTTTCCTTTTTTGTACTGCGCAAAACCATAATAATTAAAGCGGCCGTTTTCTAAGGTTCCGCCAAGCGAATTAAAACTATTGAAGAATCCCCGGGAACCCAAAGTCTGGCGACTTACAAATTCTGCTTTTTTATTAAACGGACCTTTTTTAAATCTGAAATTCAGCAATCCGCCAAATTGAGTTCCGTATTGCAGTGATGCAGCACCACGAACAATTTCAATGCTTTCCAATGCTTCGGTCGGAGGCGTATAATACGATTCGGGGTATCCTAAAGCATCAGCAGAAATATCATATCCGTTTTGGCGAACATTAAAACTGGCAGTCCTGTTGGGGTTTAAACCACGTCCACCAACACCTAGCTGCAAGCCGGCTCCGTCGCTTTCCCAAATATTTAATCCGGTAACTTTCGAAAATACCTGTCGCGCATTATTGGTTGCCAGATTACTTCCACTTTCTTTTAAATGGACAACCTCCGTTTTTTTTCCTTCGTAAATTCCGAAATCGTGTACCGATGCAAGTTTGCTGATTCCAAAAAAATCCTGCTGTTGTCTGCAAACTTCATAAGCATTCAGGTTGGCAAATAAATCACTTAAAATAAATTTAATAAATGCATCTTCGCCTTTCAGGCGGATGGATTCTGTAATGATTTTTCTTCCTGTTGAAAAACAGGTAATCATATATTCTCCATCAGGAACTGAATTAAATTCAAAATATCCAAGCGAATTACTTGACGTACTCAATTCAGGTTCCTGCAAAATAATAATTGCTTCGGGAATAGCTTTTCCGGCCGAATCGGTTACATAGCCTGAAAGTCTTGCATTTTGTGCACGGCTGCATAAACTAGTTAGCAAGCAGGTTAAAATAATATAGACATGTATATTTTTCATGAATTCAAAGTCGTATCCATGTTTTATGCTGCAAGCCGTCTTCAATTTTCATTAAATCCATTTTGGGATCAAATAAAAGTTTACCCGGTCGTGCATTAATTGTCACATAAACTTCGGCGCGCACTTCGGGATTTTTCATCCCGCGGGAGCGGTAATAATTGCCTATAAAATGAGCAAACTCAAGTATCATATCGGGCTGATAGCTCATTTGTTTTTCCTGATGTGAATTCAGAAATTCCCTGTTGTTTACAATTCCTTCACGGCCGGCATTTCCATCACGGATGTAAAATGTTGCATCACCGGATTTCTCAACCAGCATTACCCGCCATGAGAAACGATAACCTTGTTCTGTTGCATATAAATTTCCCGGATATAGTAAATAACGCCACGGAAACAACAACTGAAAAAGGATATATAAACCAAGCGACCATTTTAAAAAACCGGACATTTTATATTCCTTTAATGGTATTTCATTTTGCTTGTCATATATTCTAAAGATGCTGCCGGCTATGGGAATTCTGTTTACAAAAGCTAAAAAACGATGATGCCATTCTGCCGAAAAAAAAATGATAGTTGAACCAATCATTACCAGCGGAAACACTCCAATCTGGAATAATATACCGGTCATTAAATGAAATAGCACAACAGCCGCATATGCAAAATGCCGTGTCCTTCGATTGATGAGTAAAAAGGGAATGCTGCAATCGTAAATCATCCCGAACCAAGAGAATACATAAGCTGTTTCGGGGTAGCTGAGCAAAGGACCTATGAGCGGTAAGTTATCGTGTGCCGGCAACCATATTTTTAAAGGCATCGCATTCAGCAGCCATTCGCTGTTAATCTTGGCAACACCGGCATAAAAATAAACCAGACATAATTGAAAAATAAGCAGCCAATTGCACCATGCCGGAATTTTAAATGACCTGTTAGTGCTGTTTCCTGCCCAAGGCAG
>JAGQVC010000097.1 GCA_020438185.1 Bacteroidota bacterium | reverse complement strand
AATAAATCTGTTAACGGGGAAATTAGAAGAAAAATACGGAGAATTGATTGATGATGACATCTCCAGATTTGATGGAAAAACAGATCAACTCCTGGGCTATTTGCAAGTTAAGCTGGGAAAGAAAAAAGATGATATTGAAAAAGAAATAGCTTCCTGGCTGGAAAAAGTTTAAATTTAATATTAACCGAAACCCTCTCTTTTAAATCAGTGCCGCTGTTAAGCTAATTCTTCAGGTTGGTTATAAATGTGGCAGCGGTACTGATTTTTATTAATCCTTTAATTATTAATTATTACCGAATTAAGCCTAACCCGATCAAAGAGAATCAGTTCAGCCAACAAAAATTCAGCAATATGAGCATTTCATTTCAGGAATACTTTTACAAAATTGCATGTCTGGCAGGGCTGATTCTCTTTTTGTATTATGCCGGCCCAATTTTAATACCGGTAACGTTTGCTATTCTGATTGCATTAATTATTCTGCCACTTTGCAAATGGTTTGAGAACAGAAAAATCAGAAGAGAAATATCTTCTTTTATTTCTATATTATTAGTAACCTTATTTATTGGGTTAATCGTAACCTTGCTTTGGAAGCAGTTAGGTAAGCTTTTGGGAGACCTGTCTTTAATGCAGTTCAGATTAGAAAAATTGTTTGATGATTCTCTTCATTGGGTAAACTCAAACTTTTCAAGTACAGAACCTATCGCTTCTGAGGATATTAAAGACAGCAGCATCGACATGGCCAAAGAATCAGGAAAGTCAATTGTTTCAAATTCAATTCTTTTTACAACTAACTTTTTCATGAATGCCTTGCTAACCATGGTTTATGTTTTTCTCTTTCTAATATACAGAGGAGGGGTCAGGAAAGTAATTCTCAGTCTGACATCTGCATCTAACGTTCAGAAAGTAAGTGAAATGATTGCGGGAATTAGTAAAGTTGGGCAATCATACATTTCGGGAATGGGGCTAATGTTATTAATACTTGGAACCTGCAACAGCGGTATTTTATTTTTGTTCCACATTGACAATTTCCTTTTTCTGGGTTGTTTGGCAGCTCTTATGGCTATTGTTCCTTACATAGGTACAACTGTTGGAGCTGCAATTCCCGTTGTTTACGCGTATTTAACTACAGGTTCAATTTCGACAGCCTTTGGTATACTTATATCATTCTGGGCTGTTCAATTGATCGAAAGCAATTTTCTGACTCCAAAAATTGTTGGCGGCTCATTAAATTTAAACGCTTTCGCCTCCATTGTAAGCCTTATTGCTGGTGGTTATTTATGGGGCATACCCGGTATGATTCTATTTTTGCCAATAACTGCTATGTTTAGGGTATTCTGCAGCTATTATCCTTCATTAAAACCTGTAAGTGAGCTTTTGGGACAAAATATTTCCAAATAATTGACTCAATAAGCGTTTCTTAATGCCCCGGAGGTGGTGGACCGCCCGGTCCGCCCTGAGGTGGTGGGCCCATGTGTCTGTGCTCATCCGATTCTCTTTCAGGAGCTTTCATGCCATTGAACTTGCGGAAAGTGTATGTAAAAGTTAACATAAAATAACGATTCAGAACAAGCGCATTGCTGTCCTCTACATAGGTTCCTGTAACTGTCCGGCTTATGCTGGTGTTTTGATTCAGTAAGTCATATACACTAAGTTTAATTTCACCTGCACGCTTTTTCAGGAATTTATATCCCAATCCTGCGTTAAGCAGAATAAACTCCTGATTAAAGCCATCACCCAAACCCTGATAATTAGAGTATGCCGTTTCTGTATTAATAACCAGGCCTTTCCAGGGTAGCCAGTTAGCGCGTAATGTTCCGGTATGTACAAAGTAATTATTGTTCAAGGCCGGTTGCAAAGTGTTCTCTACCACATAGTAAGATCCGTTATATCCAACATTAAAGTCAAGGCTTTCGCTAATATTACTTGCTATCACCAATCCCCCTGTATAACCATAATTATTGGTCTGATTCTTAACCCCGTTAATCAAACCCGGTGTCAAAGAGTAATTGAGCCCTCCCTGAATATTAACGGTTGATTTAATCCATTTAACAGGACTCGACCAGGTTACTAATGAATTAAAATTATACTGTCCGTTTATATTTACCGGCCGTGTTAATTGACTTCCGGTTCTTAATGTAATTCCTCCTTCTGCAATTGTATCTGTGCTTGCTATAATACTTGAGCTGGCGATATAATCCGACGTATTTGAACCGCTTAAATTAACGAATAATGACCGGCTTGTCGCTGTCCATGTTTTATTCCAGCTTAAATGAACATTTTGTGAATAAGCCTGCTTCAGGTCAGAATTACCTATACTAAGTTGCAATGGATTTGAATTGTCCAACACATTTTGTAATTGGGAAACGGATGGTGCACTCGTGCTCGATCTGTAAAACAATCTCATGTTTGAAGATGTGCTAAACTTATATCGAACCATTGCAAACGGAACTATATTGAAGAAGTTCTTTTTAATAGTTGATTGAAAAGGGAATGTTTGCACCCCGTCAAGAGTTACATATTGCGCATTCATACTAAAGACCGAAAAAAGCTTCTTCGATCTTAATCTTATTCCGGCTCCTCCAAGCTGAGTTTGAAGTGTGTTCTCATACCGGTTCGATAAAGTGCTGTCGATTCTTGAATAAGAACTGATAATTTCATTAAATTGATTTGTTTCTTTAAGCGAAATGCTCTCCGTCAACGATGGCCTGTAATTCATGAATATCTGAGCAGCCTTACCCAGAGGCTCAGAATAGACCAGATTGGCTGAATATGTTTGTGAATTGCTGTATGTTTGATTAAGCTGATTTAAATTAATTGTGGAATCATTTTCGAAAAATGTATTTTCTGAATATTGATTGCCGTCGTTGTGTCTTTCGTTCGCATCTACATTTAAAGCCAGCGAAACAGTGCGCCCGGCTTTTTTCATTTTGTGCTGAAACAGCAAATTCTGAGATGTGGAATATCCGCTGCTGCTTTGAGGTGTTTCTGTATTGGTAAGACTAAGATTAATAAGGTTATTAATGCTGGTGTTTCCATTAACAAAAGCATTACTGCTGTTGCCTTGCCACGAAACTTTCGGAGTGTAAATAATTGAATTATTTGAATCAAGTGTAAGCTCCATTCGTAAATTTAAACGGTGATTTAAATTATTATTCCACGAACGATTTATTTCATCGTAAATCTGAGAAGTACTGTCGTTTAAATAATAATCCCTGGATAAATCCTGCTCATTTCTGTTATAGCCATTATTGAAAAAATAACTCGCACTCAATTTAATCTTCGGGCTTAATGAATCGGAAAAATTCATTCCCAGTGAATTGGTATTTGTAATCCCGCTTTGTTGCGAAACCATAAAATTGGAAGGATCATTCGTCCCCGAAGACATACCCATCATACGCCCTCTGCCCCCTACGCGTCCTCCTCCGGCTTGAGTCAATCCAAGCAAATCTTCATCTCCAAAATTTTGCTGATTAATATTATTTGATTGGGAAATGAAGGTAAATCTCCGGTTGTTTTTAAATATGTTAACGTTGGCTCCGGCACTGTAACGGTCATTTGTTCCGCCTCCGGCATAAACCTTCCCGAATTTCGCCTCTTTTACGCCTCCCTTGGTAATTACATTTAAGGTTCGACGCGAATTGCCATCATCAAATCCGGTAAACTGTGCCTGGTCGGATAATTTATCGAAATACTGAATTTTATCAACTACCTGGGCTGGAAGATTTTTCATGGCCATCGAAACGTCATCACCGAAAAATTCTTTGCCATCTATCAGAACCTTTTGAACCTGCTCACCTCCGGCTTTAACAGTTCCGTTTTTCACCTGAATGCCCGGCATTTTTTTAACCAGGTCTTCAAGCGTAGCATCAGGATTGGTTTTAAAAGCATCCGCATTCATTTCGGTAGTATCACCCTTAATCACAGTTCTTATCTGATTGCCTTCAACTTCGGCAGTCTTAAGCAGCTTTGCGTCATTGCTCAGAACAATTTCTCCCAGATTAATATTTCTGTCAAACCTGAGTGTCCGTGTTTCATCCTTAAAGCCCAGAAAATGAGCATTGAAAGCATAATTTCCTCCAGGTATTTCTGAAATAGAAAAATTACCATTCACATCGGTTGCAACAGTTGCAAAAAGCGTTGAATCGGGCAATTTAACTAAGGAAATTGCCGCCCCCGGCAAACTTCCCGAGCCATCACCTGCAGTTGCTTTTCCAGTTAAACTATACGTCTGACTAAATCCATTTACGCTTATCCCAATAAAAGTGAATAGCAAAAAAAGTCTGAATCCCATGAAATTATAATGTGTGTTTTCTGATGTAATTTTGAAAATCGTTCCTGTAGCTCTCCGCCACCGGAATTTGATGTTTTCCAATATAAATGCGGTTTTTTTCAACCTGATCAATGCAATGTAGATTTACAATAAAAGACCTGTGAACCCGCATAAAACTATCCGAAGGCAGTTGCTCTTCCAGTTCTTTCAAAGTCATCTGGGTATTCACAGCTTCTTGTTGTTTGTTAAGATAAAGCCGGATGTAATCACGATTGCTTTCTGCGAATAATAATTCACCGAAGCGTATTTTCTCGAGGTGATATTCAGTTTTAACGAAAAATCCGTCAACTGAATCATTACTCCTTTCCAGTCTTTGCTGAGCCTTTTTAATTGCTTTGTGGAATTCATCGTAATCAAAAGGCTTCAGTAAATAATCGATGGCATTTGCCTTAAATCCTTCAATTGCAAATTCTGCAAATGCCGTGGTAAAAATAACACCGGCTTCATCGGGCAATCTTTTTCTTAATTCCAGACCATTCATACCCGGCATTTGAATATCTAGTAAATATAAATCAGCTGTATGGTTCTTTGTCTGCTCAATTACTTCTGCAGCCGAGCTGCAGGATGATATTAATTCGAGTGATGGTGTTTGTAAAACATAGGATTCGGTGAGTTTCAAGGCTGGCAACTCATCATCTGCTATAATTACTCTGAGCTTCTTCATGCCTGAATTTTTAATTGAGCAATAAAATATTCCTGATCGGTGTCTGTTTTCAATTCATACTTGCCCGGGTACAAAACATCCAGCCGCTTTCTTAAATTTTCTAAACCAATGCCACTTTTATCACTGCTTTCAGCAGGATGAAGACTATTTACAACCCGAAAGAAAATATAACCGTTCTCAAGGTTAAGCGAAATATTAATTTCAGCCATACCATTGGATGGCATGCTATGTTTAAATGCGTTTTCAACGAGCGGAATGAATAGGAGAGGGGCAACTAAAATTCCGGTTTCCTGAATTGTAAATTCAGCTTTCACATTAAATAAATGCCCTTGCCTTTCTTTCATTACATGGATGTAATTCTCCAGGAACTCAATTTCTTTCCCGATGCTTACTCTTTCTTCCGATGCATCATATAATACATACCTCATTAGTTTGCTCAGCTGGTGCAGTGCCTTTTGAGCCCTGCCCGGATCGGACGAAATAAGAGAATAAACGGTGTTTAAAGAGTTAAAGAAGAAATGCGGTTGAATTTGGTAATGCAGGTATTGAAGCTCCGAACGTAGCATTTCGTTTTCCCTGTTCTTTTGCTGAAATTGAGATTCAAGATAACGCTGGGTGGAACGGATGGCAACACTGATACCAATTGGCAGCATGTACGAAATAAAAACCCTGAAATAAAAAAAGATTTTTAATGGTTTGTGCGGATCATGCCTGAATTCTGACTTGAAAATCAAATCTTTTAAACCTTCAAATAAGAAAATAAATAATAGTATTAATAATATGTTACTTATCAGAAAAATTCCAATTCGGGATTCAAACAGAAATTTTCTGATTAAATAAAAATAGTTTGAATAAAATAGAACAGCTGAAAATGTCAGCGGAAGAATATGTCGCAGAATGATAGACTTCCAATCGGGTTCATCATTGGGACTTAATAAAATCGGAAAAGCAAAAAAGGCAAGCCAGACCACCACATGCAATGCAGTTTGGAAAACAGGAGAACCGGAAGTGCTGTATTTTGAATTCATTCAGATTGCAAATCTGCAACTTGCTTTTGACCTGAAAAAGTCCGGCCGATAGAAAGGTTGATTTTACCGACAGAAATTAAGCATTATGCGAATCCGCTTGAGCTGTGTTCAATCAATGGAATTTCCCTCAATTTGCTGCATTACATGAGTTCATCAATAAATTCAGCCTTCAGGTGAAAAAAATCCGGCTGCCTGATATAATTCAAGCAGCCGGAAGTGCTTCATAAAACAGAATGCTATCGCATCACTCTTCAATTCCTCTGGAAGCAAGATATCTCTCAGCATCCAGAGCAGCCATACAGCCGGATCCTGCTGCGGTAACAGCCTGACGATAGATATGATCCTGTACATCGCCGCAGGCAAATACTCCTTTTACATTGGTTTTGCTTGAACCCGGAATTGTCTTGATGTAACCGTTTTCATCCATATCCAGATATTCTTTAAATATATCTGAATTGGGTTTGTGTCCGATGGCAACGAAGAATCCCGTTACGTCAATGCTAAATTCTTCACCGCTTTGCGTATTTCTGAATTTTGCAGCTGATACTGTTTGGTCGCCCACAATTTCTAGCGTTTCGGTGTTGAAATGCACCTCAAGATTAGGGGTGTTGAATACACGGTGTTGCATAGCCTTCGAAGCCCGTAGTTCATCCTTTCTAACAATCATATGGACTTTTTTGCACAATTTGGCCAGATAA
>JAGQVC010000096.1 GCA_020438185.1 Bacteroidota bacterium | reverse complement strand
AAATCCGGGACTTCTTAATGTTAAACTAAACACAGCTGAAGCCGGAAACAGTGCCTTTTCGCTTGCCGAACTAATGAGCCGCAACAGCACCGCCTTTATCAAACAATACGGTCATGGAGCACTTTCAAGCCCTTCATTGCGCGGGACAGGAGCTGCACATACTGCCCTGGTTTGGAATGGCATTAATTTGCAGAGTAACATGAACGGGCAACAGGATTTGAGTTTGTTTCCCGCAATGCTTTTTGATGCATTCAGAATTCAGGAAGGTAGCAGTAATTCAGCCTGGGGCTCAGGAGCCATTGGCGGAACGATTTTTCTCGAAAGCAATGCCGTTAACAAAAACCACATTCGGATTGGCAGCAATGCAGGTTCCTTTGGTTTATCACAACAATTTGCGGATTTAGCATACACTGGAAATAAGATATCAATTCGCACCCGTGCATTCCGTACGTTTTCGTTAAACAATTTCACTTTTGAGGATATTAGTCTGCCCTCAAAACCTTTGAAGCATCAGCATAATTCAAAAATCAACATGTACGGAATTATGCAGGATATTGGTATTAAAACCGGTAAATTTTCTAAGCTGGATTTTTCTGTTTGGGTTCAGCAGGCCTCGCGGCAGTTACCGCCCATATTAACAGTTCCCGTTTCGGTTGCCAAACAATTTGATAAATCCATCCGGGCGAATGCCCGATATCAATACATTAAAAACAACTCGGGGTTAAAAATAAACCTTGCCGTTCTTGACGACTACATTCACTATCAGGATTCACTTCTTTGGCAGGATTCCCATAATAAATCACGTTCCTATATTGCAGAGATCAGTTATAACTTAGAAATTAATCATAATCATAAAGTTGAAATCGGGCATTTATACACGCTTTCCGAAGCGAAAGCTGATGGATACAGCGGTAGCAAGCATACTCAAAACAGACCCGCCTTTTTCGGTAATCTGAGGTCGCATTTTTTTAATAATAAAACAAATACCCTTTTATCAGTACGACAGGAGCTGCTGAACGGAAAAGCGCTGCAATCCCAAGTCTCATTAGCGGCTTCTCATATTATTACTAACTTCTTTAAAGTGCGCTCGCAAATAGCCACTACGTACAGAATACCAACATTGAATGACCTGTACTGGGTACCCGGTGGCAATCCCAATCTTCAACCGGAGCAGGGAATTTCTGCAGAAATGGGAGCAGATTTAAATTTGAAAACGTTAAATGAAAAATTAATTATAAACGTTAAGCCCGGAATTTTCTACAATAAAATTAGCAACTGGATTCAATGGTCCCCTACCGCCAGTTACTGGACACCAATGAATTTGCAAAATGTGGGAAGTCTGGGTTATGAATTACGGACAGAAATTAATTACCATTTTTCACAAAAACAGAGTGTTTCGCTGATCATCCATGCTCAGCATGTAAATGCTGAAATATTAAGAAATGACCATTCGCCCGATTTGCAGGGTAAACAATTGATTTACGTTCCGGGTGAAACCGCAAGCTGCAATTTAAATTACCGTGTTAAAAACACAAGTGTCCTGATTAATTACAATTTGATTTCTGAACGATTTGTTACCACCAACAATTCGGAATTTCTGCCGGCATACCAACTGATTAACATTAATATTTCACAGGAAATTTTATCCGATGCAGTCCGGGCAAAGGTGTTTTTCGGAATAAATAATATTACCAACCAAATTTATCAGGTAGTTCTGAGACGACCAATGCCTATGCGTAACTGGCAGGCAGGCATTCAATTTGAATTTTAACAACTTAAATATGAAAATTAAAATTTTGACTTTATTAATTTTTGCCGGCTTTAATGCTGTTGCGCAAACAGCAAACTTCGAAAGCCTGATTCTTGCACCTGAGTCCTACTGGGCCGGACAAGATGGAACAGCCAATTATTTTGAACAATCTGACTTTTATTTCCCCAGCAACTGGGATACTTCTTTCGGAGGTTACTGGCTTTCGGGTTGGGCATACAGCAATATGACAGATTCAAGCACATCCGGTTATGAAAATCAATATTCAGCAAAACCCGGCAGCGGACATAATCAATCGTCTAATTATGCGGTTGCGCTAGATAACGGGTATTTTCTGGTAAATGGCTGGCAATATAATTCTCCGGAATATATGTGGATTACCAATACTACTTATGCGCACAACAGTATGCGTGACGGCGATGGTTTTGCTAAAAAATTCGGAGGTATGGATGGGAATGATCCGGATTACTTTTATGTAGAATTCAGAGCATTTTACCATGGCTTGCCGGCTGGTGATTCGGTGCAGGTTTTTCTCGCTGATTTCAGATCGGCTGACAATAGTGAGGATTACATCCTAAATGAGTGGACAGCAGTTGACCTGAGTCCTCTAGGCCTGAACACGCTTGATGTGGACAGCGTTGCATACACGTTTCACTCATCCGATACAGGCGAGTTTGGAATTAACACTCCAAAATATTTTTGTATTGATGATTTAGGCTTTAATGCTTCCGTAAATTCTACTAAGGAATTGCTTCAAAACAGGGCGTTATTATATCCGAATCCGGCTCATGGGTTCTTTTGTATTAAGGGCAAAGAAGCCGGAACAATTAAATATAGCATATTTAATTATTCAGGAGATATAGTACAAAATGGTGTCGCAAAAAATAACGAGATTATTTCCACTTCAAATTTAGCGCAAGGTGCTTATTTCATTGAATTAAATACTGGTTTTGAAAAGGAATATCATAAATTAATTATTCAATAATTCATGAATAATTCAGTCCCTATTATTTTCTTTCTGGCAGGCTGGCTATCAGCACAGGCGCAATTTCATCCGCCGGCAGGCGTAACAGGCACTTCAGCTATGCATGCCGACAGCTCTGCCTTTGTTGCCTGGGCAAATTCATGTATAGTAACACGCGGACCACAACAAATTAATCTTGCAGATTCTGAATTAAGTACTGCGGGTAATGATACATCTGCAATTGGAAAGGCAGGTACGGCGGGAGTGGTTTCTCTAGGCGACGGAGGAAGCGCAGTTCTTGGTTTTGAGAATGCGATTATTAACGGCGAAGGCTGGGATTTCGCTGTATTTGAAAATTCTTTTGATGGATTATTCCTTGAATTGGCTTTTGTTGAAGTGAGTTCGGATGGAATCTATTATGCCCGGTTCCCGGCAACTTGTCTGAATGATTCCAGCACAGTTATAGGCACATACGAGAATGCCGATGCCCGAATGTATAATAATCTGGCAGGAAAATACCGCGTAATGTACGGGGTGCCTTTTGACTTGGAAGAATTGGCAGATGATCCGGGAATTGATGTTAACTGGATAAAATTTGTGCGTGTAACTGATGTGATTGGCTCAAATGCAACTTCTTGGTGCAGCAGGGACCAATTCGGGAATCCGGTAATTGACCCCTTTCCAACGCCATTTATCAGCGGAGGATTTGATTTGGATGCGGTAGGCGTTATCCATCAAAGCGACCCGAATTTATTGAATGAAGTTTCGAACGATTTTATTCAGATTTTTCCTCAACCGGCTTCAGCTATTTTAAACATCAGGCTTGGGAAAACCGAATTGCAATTTCCTGCAATACATGTTTTTGATTTATCGGGCAGGGAGCTGCAAACTGAAATAATCAGTTATGATGCAGGTGTAATAAAATTAAACACCGGCGCACTTAAGCAAGGTTTTTATTATCTGGTTATTAAAAATAAAGATGCTGAAATTACCAGTAAATTTGTAATTGCACGATGATGAGCATGCGAACATTATTTTTAATGATCATGTTATTACTGGTTTTCTCCTGTAAGAAAGACCCGGTTGAACCGCCTGTAATACCGGTCAATCCGGAAGCAGGAAATCGTGTTTTAGTATTGAATGAAGGTAACTTTCAATGGGGGAATGCAGGAACTACTTTAATTGAAATAAGCTCAGGAGCCGTAACACAAAATTTATTTGAAAAAATAAATAACCGTCCCCTGGGAGATGTTTTGCAATCGGCATATTTAAACAATGAATTATTTCTTGTGGTTAATAATTCACAAAAAATTGAGCGTATGTCTGATGCTCAAAGCATTGCAGGAAACCCAATTACCGGATTTCAGTCGCCCCGTTACATCGTAAAAAGTAATTACGGTTATTTTGTGAGTGATTTATATGCCAACCGATTATTTCATTTAAATAATTCATTTGAAATGCAGGCCGGAATTCCCTTGAATGGCTGGGGAGAAGAAATGCTGTGTGATGACGGAGAGCAGGTTTTTGTATGTAATGTGAGCAGTGGCTATTTAATGAAGCTTAATGCATCAACAGGAGTTTTTACTGATTCTGTGCAGCTTGGAGATTCCCCCAAATCAATAGTTTCTGATACGCAAAGCCGTTTGTGGGTCTTATGTGAAGGAAGTATTTACCCCGATGAAACGGCTGGAAGTATCTGGTGTGTTGATCCGGAAAACATGCAAGTGATATTCAGTAAAACCTTTGAAAATACGGAGCATCCAAGCCGTCTTCAAATACGGAAGGAAGGTTCGGACACCTTGTATTTTTTAAAAAACGGAGTTTATAAAATGCCACTTAGCAATTTTAATGTTCCGGCTACGCCTTTAATTAATGAAGGTTCTGAATTATTTTACGGACTCGGAGTGGATGCAAAAGGCAATATCTGGGTGAGCAATGCCAAGGATTATGTGCAAGCCGGTGAGGTTTACCGATATAATTATTCAGGGCACAGGGACGCTGTTTATGAAGCCGGAATTATTCCTTCAGGTTTTGTTTTTTATTAATTATGAATCAGGAAAGAAGAACAGTCTGGAACCCTTTATACATAGGCATTATAGCATACTTTTGTGTATTGCTGCCCGGTTTGATTTTATTCGCATTAAATTTTGAAAAATTAAACAGGCCTCAATTAAAAAAGCCGGTTTTAATTGCAGGAATTCTGTTTTTTATTTTCATGCTCATCGCATGGATGTATTTACCGGAATCGTACGACTTAGTTTTGGAAGCATTTCATATTGGAGTTCCGGTGGGACTTGCTGCCTGGCAGCATCCAATTTACCGCAGGCTGCTTGATGATGATACGAACGAATATTATCCTGAGAGCTTATTAAAGCCAGCTGTTTTATCTATTTTATTCCTGCTTGTTTTTGTTGGTTCAAATCTCGGTTTGCAATGGTGGAACCATGAGCAATTAAAAAGCAGGATGGGTGAAGCGATGCAAGTTTACGATTCAGGCTCGCTGCAACAGGCCGCAAATCAACTTAATGAAATTAAACACGATTACCCGGGAGAACAATTGGCTTACATTAATCTGGCAATTACCTATGAAGCTATGGGGAAAATTGATTCCGCAACAGTAGTTCTTGAAGAATGGCTTGAAATCGCTCCTGATGATGCGCAGGCAAAAGAAATGCTTTACAATATGCGGTTCGGGGGTAGCTGAATGGGAAAGCCTAATAGAATCTTAAGTTCAGGTTAGCTTTTTGAAGTCTGAAGACTTCATTCACTTATTCCCACCGGACACACTGCGTTTCGCAGGTGGGCGGGAAAGGTTTAAACTTTTCTACATTTACCCCTCCCCCAGTATAAAACAGTGTGAGTGTGAGAGCGAGTGTGAGAAGTATAATACCTCTCCATTGCTTCACCGGTGAGCCAAAGGTGGAGCGGGAGGTTTTCAACAATCTTACGTTTCGCCGGCTGGCGGGTAAGTTTAAACTGCTCTACGTTTACCCCTCCCCCAGTTAAAACAGTGTGAGTGTGAGAGTGGGAAGTATAACATCTCTATTACCTCAACGGTGAGCCAAAGGCGGAGAGAGAGGTTTTCAACGATCCTGTGTTTTGGCTATGGTTGGGAAAGGTCTATTCTGCTCTACGTTTACCCCTCACCCAATTTAAAACAGTGTGAGTGGGAGAGTGGGAGGTATCCTGCATCTCAATTGCTTCACCTTCTGCAAAAGGCGGATGAATTGTATTCATCTTTCTTTTTCCTTGATGAAAAAGAAACAAAAAATCAAGGCTGAAGAACCTTCGCGTTCCAATGAACTCCTGGTTGCGGAGCGACGAAAACTTGCATTTTATACTAAAATGCGTCGAACAGCTCGTCGCTCTTTTCGCAACCAGTTCGTATCGGAAACCTTGCGAAGGTTCTTAAGGCCGGTCTTTTTCAATTCGTCTCAACTATAACTTTGTAAATTCTACTTTCCACTTTTAACTTTCTATCCCGAGGTTCCAGCCGAAGTGGCTTCCACTCGGGATGAATCATTTCTAAGCATCGGCTTCGCCTCTGCTAGAACTGATTCACGTTCGCCTGCGGCTTTGAAAGGTTTAAATTTTCTACGATTACCCCTCACCCAACCTCTCCCCCTGCCTAGCCAGCAGGCAGGCACTGGAGAGAGGAGTTGTTTTCGTTTCTTTAGGTAGTCTCTCCCTTGTGGGGAGAGATTTAGAGAGGGGTTTTGACCACCTTCTCCACCCCCACAACCTCGCCCCCCTGCACCACCCTGCAATAATAAATGCCCGGTGCAAGGCCGCTTAGGTTTAAGGTATGCGTGCCAATTCCCGAATGGGTTTCGTGCTGCACCAAACGCCCCATGGCATCGAGTAAGAAAACTGTGTAGGTGCCGCTGCCTTGTTCAATTTTTAAGTTCAGGTATTCGTTGGCAGGATTAGGATAAATGGTTAAAGCATCAGGTAGTGGCATATCTGTAACACCAACATCACAATCTTGCGGGTCTAAGCAGCCGTTGGCATCG
>JAGQVC010000095.1 GCA_020438185.1 Bacteroidota bacterium | reverse complement strand
TTCCGGCACAAACAAATCGTCCGGCAAAGGTTTAACATCAAACTTCTCGCTGAGTTTTTCAAGCAGGTCAGCCACCTCAGGCTCACCTATCTGTCTGACAAGGCGGTTAAACTCAAACAACTGAAGGTTATGATCAGGAATGAATATCCCTAAAAATCTGGACCATCCCGCTGTTTCACTTAAATCGCCTGTTTCTGAAGCCATTTCATCGGCCAACAGGACAGACGAAGCCGAACGATGATGACCGTCGGCAATATAGAATCGCTCTATTTCTGAAAATGCACGCTGAACCTTGGCAGTCAATTCAGCCGGCACCCGCCAAAGCAGGTGTCTTTTGTCTTCCAGCTCAAAATCTGCATAAGGCTCAGAAGAAGTAAGCTCATTGATTAGCCCGTCAATCTCCGATTTATGCTGATAAGTAAACATAACCGGTTCAGCGTTAATCCCAACTACCTTCAGATAATCCTTTAATTTCTCCTCCTTCTTCTGAAGAGTCTGCTCATGTATTCGTATGGTGCCGTTGTGGTAATAACTGGCCGGAATAGTGGCCAGCAAACCCGTATAAACGAAATCAGGCTTAACCTGACGATAGATGTAGAATTCATCCTCATGCGAAGCATGAAGAATATTTTCGTTTAAGAAACGCAAAAATTTGGAGCGGCTTTTACGCTGAGCCTCCGGATTGTCAGGTTTTGTGCGCTTTCCTTCCTCCAGCTCGGGTTTAATAATGGACAAAAAAGAATGCGGTATTTTTTTAATCCTGCTTTCAACCTGACGCATGGTGTATGAATCAAAAGGTCTTGAAACGACCTCATGCACAATCTCTTTTCGGGGAAGGATTCCTCTGAATGGAAAAATGGGCGGCATGAGTATCAGGCAGCAAAAAACTCGATGGCCTGTTCGGCCAGCTCAATTCCGATTCGTTCCTGCGCTTCAGCAGTTGCAGCACCAATGTGCGGACTAACCGATATAGCGGGATGATGAAGGAGATCAACCCGTGGAGTGGGTTCGTTTTCAAATACATCAAGGCCGGCAAAACCGACTTTTCCAGTATCCAAAGCATGAAGCAGCGCATCTTCATCAATAACACCTCCCCGGGCTGCATTCACAAGGCCAATTCCGGGTTTCATCATTGCTATTTCATGCTCCCCAATAATTGCTTTGCCATTTACTTTTCCGGGAACATGCAGACTAATAAAATCACTGAGCATCAGAACATCTTGCATCGGAACCGTTTTAATGGTAACAGGAATGCTGGTATTATTCACTGCAATTTCAACCTTAATGGTTGCTTCTGTAATAAAAGGATCGGTAGCAATCACGTTCATCCCCATACCTGCAGCCATTCTTGCCAGAGCCTGGCCTATCCGGCCGAAGCCGATAATTCCCAGAGTTTTACCACGCAGCTCAATACCAGAGCCATATTTCTTCTTTAGCGAAGCAAATTTTTCATGCCCCTCGGTGCGCATTTTATAGTTTGAATCCTGCAGATAACGAACACCACTAAACAGGTGCGCTAACACCAATTCTGCCACACTTTGGGAAGAAGCAGCAGGCGTATTTATCACTTTAATTCCATGCGATTTAGCGGCATTCAAATCGATATTATCGAGGCCAACCCCTGCTCTGCCGATTAATTTTAATCCCGGACATGCATCCAAAACAGCGGCTGTAACCTTGGTTGCGCTTCTTACAAACAAAACATCAAATGCTCCATCATTTAATGTTTGAATCAGATGCCCTTCAGAAGCCTTATTGGTTTCAACAAAAAAGCCGGCATTCTCAAGCAATGCTTTTCCTGAATCATCAATTCCATCGTTTGCAAGAATTCTTTTACTGCTCATAGGTATTGTATTTAAGTCTGGTCTGCCTGTCGGCAGGATAATTAATTTTAAGTCAATAGCTACTCAGATAAAAATTGTCAACCTTGTTTTTGCTCAAAAGCTTTCATTACATCAACCAAAGCCTGAACTGAATCCAATCCCATTGCATTGTACATCGATGCTCTAAAACCACCAACTGAACGATGTCCATTCAACCCGCTGATTCCCGCATCTTTCAGCATTGTCTTGAACAAATCCTCATCAGCTCCGTCGGCCATCACAAAGTTGGCATTCATTTGAGAACGATCCGCAATATCAACCGTTCCTTTGAATTTGGAATTTCTATCGAGTTCCTTATAAAAAAGTTCGGATTTAACCTTGTTACGCTTCTCAGCCCATTCGATTCCTCCATTCTTATCCAGCCACCTCAAAGTGAGCATTGCTACATAAACTGCAAATACCGGTGGTGTGTTAAACATTGATTCTCCATCTACATGAATCTTATAATTCAACATAGATGGCAAGGCGCGTTGTTGTTTCTCAAGAAAATCTTTTCTGATTATGACCAAAGTAGTTCCGGCTGGCCCCATGTTTTTCTGAGCTCCTGCGTAAATGAGCGAGAATTTACTGGCATCTAAAGAATGTGAGAAAATATCCGACGACATGTCGCACACAAGAGGAACCGGACTTTCCGGAAACTCCATCATTTGCGTACCATAAATGGTATTATTTGATGTAAAGTGAAAATAATCGGCATCCGAAGGGATGTTGTAATCTTTAGGTATGTATGCAAAATTTCGGTCCTCACTACTGGCTACTACCTCGGTTTTACCGTAATATTTTGCTTCCTTAATAGCTTTGGCCGCCCAAACGCCGGTATTCAAATATGCAGCTCCATTGCCAAGAAAATTGGCCGGAACCATTGAAAATTGAAGGCTGGCCCCTCCCTGAAGGAACACGACCTCAAAATCATCATTCAGGTTAAGAAGCTTTTTGACCAGGGCAACTGCCTCGTCAAAAACGGCAATAATATTCTTTCCGCGATGAGAAACCTCCAAAATTGACAGGCCAGAACCTCCGAAATCGATACAAGCCTGAGCAGCCTCCTGCAGAACCTCCTGAGGAAGAATTCCCGGGCCTGCACTGAAATTATGATTTTTCATGGGAAAATATGATTTGAATACCCGGCAAATTTAGGAATTTGATACTGCCAACGAGAGCTTATTACAATGAAAAACGCCCCTGAAAAATTTCAGAGGCGTTAAATTATTGTTGCGTTTGCTGTTAATGTGTATGACTCTCGGCTACCAGTTTGCCATTACTGTCGTAACTGTTCGCTGAAACAATCCTGTTAGCAGCGTAGCTGATTTTGTACCTAACGTTTCCTGCATCGTCAAACATTTTCCATTCCCCTTCACGAGACCCGTTCACGTAAACTGCTTCACCTGTTTTAATTCCTTTTGCTGAAAAGCTAATCCAGGTCCCGTTCAGGTTACCGTTCACAAATGAACCCGTTTCCATAATGGTTCCGGATGGATAATAATTGACAACGGTGTAGTTGTTTTCATCAGAGTATCTGTATGCACTCTTAAGTGAACCGTCTTCGTAAAAAGTATGTAACTCCTTTTGCTGCGCAAAAGCGAATATTGAGCAGAACATCAGGCAGGCTATCATCAAATTTCTCATCTCAAAAAGAGTTTTCTTGTTAATTGTATTACTTGAATTATTAACGCAAAGTTACGCAAATATTTATTTACGATTCACTTTTACTTAATATTTAATTAACATTGGGAATGCCCAAATCATATTTTACTGATTTTCTTATACTTACAAATTTAACATACGACGGAAAAATTATTCATTTCAAGTAATTTGTGTCAAAGTGATGCGAAAACAGCTCTCTTTTGGGATTTGGTGGGACTTCAAATGCTCAATTCTCCATAATCAAAATGTGATAAAATTGAGAATGAGAAGATAAGGTTGAGATCTCTATGTTAACTTTGCACCCGATTCCCAGAAAACGTGGATAATTCTGAATTTCTCAATTCGTGGCCATCCGGTAATGAGCGAGCATAATACGCATTCGGGGCTTAACCGCATTACACTGGGAGGCCTGATTATCACGCTTGGTATTATTTACGGCGACATTGGAACATCGCCGTTGTATGTGATGAAGGCTATTGCCGGAAATCGCATTATTAGTGAAGATCTGATTCTTGGAGGCGTTTCCTGCATTTTCTGGACGCTCACACTTCAAACCACCATTAAATACATCGTTTTAACACTGCGTGCCGACAACAAAGGCGAAGGTGGGATTTTCGCACTTTACGCGCTGGTTAGAAGAACTAAGGTAAAATGGTTGCTTTTTCCCGCCATTATTGGCGGATCAGCCCTGCTGGGCGAAGGAATTATTACACCTGCTATTTCCGTTTCTTCAGCAATCGAAGGACTTACAGAAAAGTATCCGACAGTCAACACCATTCCTATTATTCTTGGTATTCTGTTCTTCCTGTTTGCAGTTCAGCAATTCGGAACCAAGTTTATAGGTCGCTTTTTCGGACCGGTAATGCTCATTTGGTTTAGCATGCTAGCCATTTTGGGTGCGGTGCAGATTTTCAGCCTTCCAGGGGTTCTTAAAGCAATTAATCCTGTTTATGCGTTTAATCTGCTCATTAATTATCCGAAAGGCTTCTGGATACTTGGAGCCGTTTTTCTTTGCACTACAGGAGCAGAAGCCTTGTACTCCGACCTAGGACATTGTGGAAGAAAAAACATCCGTACCAGCTGGATTTTTGTCAAATCTGCTTTGCTGCTAAATTACTTCGGACAGGCTGCGTGGCTGCTAAGCCTTGACGGAACAACACTTTCGGGCCGTAATCCATTTTACGAACTCATGCCGGGCTGGTTCTTCCTTATTGGCTTTACAATTTCCACAGTGGCTACAATAGTAGCCAGTCAGGCATTAATCTCCGGTTCCTTCACACTTATAAATGAAGCAATCCGACTCAACCTGTGGCCGAAAGTCAGAATTGCATATCCATCCGATCTGAAAGGTCAGTTGTACATACCTTCAATTAACTGGCTGCTGTTCGCAGGATGCGCTGCTATTGTACTCTATTTCGGAAACTCCTCAAACATGGAAGCCGCTTACGGTATGACTATCATTATTGGAATGATGATGTCATCAACCCTGTTGGTTTTCTTTATGCTCCTTAAACGGTATTACAAACCGGTAATACTTGCATTTATCCTGGTTTATTCAGTCCTCGAAATTTCCTTTTTTACTGCCAATCTTGAAAAGATTCCGGAAGGAGGCTGGATTTCGTTGATGATTGCGAGCTTACTTGCTTTAGTAATGTGGGCCTGGTACGATGCCCGAAAAATCAGGAATAGCTATGTGGAATTTGTTCGCCTCAAAGATTATCTCGACTTAATCTGCGAGCTGAAGAAAGATCTTTCGGTACCCAAATACGCTACGCATCTGGTATTTCTTACCAGTGCCAATTACGATGATCAGGTTGAATCCAAGATTATCTACTCAATTCTTCAGAAACAACCCAAACGCGCCGATATCTATTGGTTCCTCCACGTAGATGTGGTGGATGAACCTTATCGGATGGAATACAAAGTGACGGAAATAACACACGATGCCGTAATTCGAATTGACTTTTATCTGGGCTTCAGGGTTGCACCCCGTATTAACCTCATGTTCAGGAAAGTTGTTCAGGATTTGGTTAAAGCCCGCGAAGTTGATATCGTTTCCCGTTACGAATCACTTAACCGAAATCAGGTCATCGGAGATTTTCGCTTTATCGTGATGGAAAAATTCCTGTCACACGAGAACGATCTGCCATTTTACGAAAAGATTGTTCTGGATATTTACTTCTTCCTCAAAAGCATAAGTCTCTCGGAAGAAAACGCGTTTGGGCTGGATACCAGCTCTGTACACATCGAGAAGGTACCTCTGGTAATTTCCCCGGTAAAGGAAATTCACCTCAGGCGAGTTGACTAATCCGAAATGGAATTAGTCGTAAAAAGCTTCGATTACAGAATTGAATTTCTCCTGAATAACCCGACGCTTAAGCGATAATTTCGGGGTCAGTTCACCCGTATTTACCGACCATTCTGCAGGTAACAGACAGAACTTTTTAATCATTTCATAATGCCCAAAACCGGCGTTGTAATGATCTACTTCCTGCTGAATTCGGGCAATTGCTTTCTCGTTTAAACAAAGCTGCTCATTGCTTTGAGAATCCAAGCCAACCGATTTCATATAAGCTCTAAGAACCTCAAAGTTGGGCACAATGAGAGCTGAAGGATGTTTTCGATTCTCACCTACTACCATTATTTGCTCAATAAATGTGGATTCCTTGAATTTGTTTTCCATGATTTGAGGAGCGATGTACTTTCCACCGGAAGTTTTGAACATCTCCTTTTTCCTGTCAGTGATCCGGAGTAAAATTCCATCCATTTCACCAATATCGCCCGTGTGAAACCAGCCATTCTTAATCACTTCATCGGTAAAATCCTGCCTTTTGTAGTAACCAAGCATCACGTTCGGCCCCTTGCACAAAATTTCACCATCCTCGGCAATTTTCACTTCCACATCCCGGATTGGAGGACCAACCGATCCGAACTTGCGCATGCCTTTGTCCAGACGATTAACGGTAATTACAGGCGATGTTTCGGTTAGTCCGTAGCCTTCCAGCACATTAATCCGGGCAGCAGTGAACACACGAGCTAATCGCGGCTGTAAAGCCGCAGAACCCGAAACTATTACACCAATATTATTCCCTAACGCCTCCCGCCATTTACTAAAAATGAGTTTATTGGCCAGGTTCAGCTGCATTTCATACCAAAATCCGTTTGCACCGTCCAATTCATATTTATGACCAAGGGCAAGTGCCCAAAAAAACAATTTCTTCTTGATGCCTGTG
>JAGQVC010000094.1 GCA_020438185.1 Bacteroidota bacterium | reverse complement strand
CCAAACACCTAAACCGCCATCAATGTTGCTTTGCACAAGGGTAGGGGAGGCAAAAGGATTTCCATTGGAATTTAATGCTGCGCCCAATGTCGCGTAAAAATTATATTCCTTACGACCAATGTTCGCGAGCTCCAGATAAATGGTGTCTCCAAGTGAATAAAAATACTCCTGTGGAATGAATGAATCCTGCGCCGCAAGAGGAGTATCACTGCTTCCGGCAAAAAAGATTACGTTATTCCCATTAATAAAATCGTCATTAAACTCCGATCCGCTCACCGCGAAAAATTGCAGTTCACTGTTCTTCTTCGCATAAAGTCTGTAAGCATTTCCGAATGTATCCGGATCAATAATCTGCAAATAGCTAACTCCAAGGCTGTCCTCATTTATGTCAAATGGATTTAGTCCAAACCACGAAGTGTCAATAGCAACATTGTTGGGAATTGTAGTTTCGGCAGTTAGGACCTTGTTGTTATAGTTAATCGATAAGGAATAGGTCTTACCAATTTCACCTTTAACAACAGTTCCCGTGTAATAGATGTATGGGTAATGTAAAATATCAAACGTTAGCTGCAGTTCTTCAGATTGAGTACCATCGCTTACTATTACTTGTGCATCCTGTATCACAAATTCATTTACAAACTCCTCCAAATCAGTTGGCACGGCATCAAAAAAACCTCTGTTACGGGTTAATAAAATTACCGGCGATTCGCCGGGACGAATACGCCCCTCAACAACAACAAGGTCTTCATCATTTGGAAGATCAATTTCTATTTCTCTTTCACAGGAAATAAGAACAGCAGCCAAAAGAAAAGGAATCAGGTATCTGAGCTTTTTCATTAAAACGAGAAATTATAAGTAACAGAAGGAATTATTGGGAAAAGCGAAACCATATTGGCTGTATTCTTTAATGTTCCGTCGAGTGCAGAACCCGAAGTTTCCAGATAAATGAAATATGGATTCAGTCGGCTGTAAACATTGTAAACCGAGAAATTCCAGCTTGATTTCAAACGTTTATCAGGCTTCTTGTTTGGTGTCCAGGTTAGCGAAAGATCCATTCTGTGATAAGCAGGCATCCTGTAATTATTTCTGTCGCCATAGTTAACAACCGGCTTTCCTTCAAAAAAGTACATGCTGTTAGGAAGCCAGATTAAATTGCCTGATGCATAAACGAAGACAGCTCCAAGTGTGAGTTTGTCGCTTATTTCATGCGAAAGCACAAAGCTTAGATCGTGACGCCTGTCATAACGTGCATAATACTTTTTACCACCATTCAGCTCCGGAAATGTCCTTGTGGTCCATGATAATGTGTAACCAATCCAGCCTGTTGTCTTACCAAGTGCTTTTTTAAGAAAGAATTCTGCTCCATAGGCTTCCCCGGTTCCAAAGGTCAAATAGTTGTCAAGATTATCATTTACTCCGCTTGATGGAAGAACCCCGTCCTTGAACTCAATCTGATTCTTCATGGTCTTGTAATACCCTTCTATTGAACTTTCCCAGGTGTTGTCCTTAAAGTTCTTGTAATAACCAAGAGAATACTGGGTTCCGAACTGAGGTTTCACAAGTGCTGTGCAGGGAAACCATAAATCGGTGGGCAGACTTTGGTTTGCCAGAGAAGTGATATGTATGTACTGGTAATTCTGAGTGAATGAAGCCTTTATTGATGAACTCTTGTTGAGGGTATATCTCAGCATCAGGCGTGGCTCAACATTCGGGTAGGCTTTAACTATATCACCTTTATTATAAACTGTGGAGTCTTCTTTAAGACCGTTGTCGTTATTGTAATAACGTGTAAAAGGACCGGTTTGGGCAAACCAGGAAGCCCTTAAGCCACCATGGATGCGCAATTTCTCGGTTATGTCAAAATCATCTCCGATGTAAGCCGCTGCCTCATGGGCATATAAATACACAGTAGGACCAAAATCAAGTTCTTCTCCTGCAATTTCGCCACTTGCATTATTGGGAGTGAACCGGTGTCTGATGTAATTCAAACCAAACCTAACCGTGTGGCGCACATTCGGATACCAGGTAAAATCTGTTTTTGCGTTGTAATCTCTTATTCCGGAGCCAACCTTGAATGAGAAGGATGTTTGCTCAATATTCGATTCAAACTGATAGTCGGAGAAAATTAAGGAAGTATTCAAAAATAATTTGTCGTTAAACAAATGGTTCCATCTTGCCGACACGGTCGCATTCCCCCATGGAATTCGAATATTGAAGTTACTTTCGGTACTTTTAAATGTAAATACGTCCCTTCCGAAATAGCCGGAGAGAAAAAGCCGGTCCTTGTCCGAAAGACGATAATTTACTTTTGTGTTCAGATCGTAGAAAAAATAACCTGAGCCCTTTGTTGGCGAATCGGGTTTAATAAAAGGCTGAGCCAGAACATCAATATAGGTGCGTCTTCCCGAAACAATGAATGATGATGTGTCTTTCTTTATGGGACCTTGAACGGTGAGCCTTGAAGAAATCAACCCAAGTCCTCCGTTAACCTTGTAGTTTTTACTATTCCCTTCTTTCATCGAAATATCAAGCACCGAAGCAAGCCTTCCGCCATATTGAGCAGGCATGCCGCCTTTGTGCAGGTCAACCGTTTTTACAGCGTCAGAATTAAAAACCGAGAAAAACCCAAGTAAATGTGCGGCATTGTACACCACCGCTTCATCAAGCAATACCAGATTCTGGTCAGGTCCGCCACCTCGTACATACATTCCCGTATTTCCTTCACCGGCGTTTTTAACGCCGGGAAGAAGTTGAACAATTTTTACAAGATCAACCTCACCAAAAAATGCAGGCAGCTTTTTCATTTGTTCCACCTGAAGCTCAACCCGTCCCATGTCGGTACTGTTGACATTATTCTCAATTCTGGTTTCGGTTATGACTACTTCCTTAGCCTGTATGGCTTTCGAACCCAGTGATACGTTTTTTCGGATATCGGCCTTTAGATCAATGGTTGTTTCAATATCGTTATAGCCTAAGAAAGAAATAACCAGCGTGTACTGCCCGGCAGGTAAGGTTAGCGAATAAAAGCCGTATGCGTTTGTTGCAGTGCCCTGCATCGATTCTTTAATATAAGCATTGGCTCCCGGTAAAAACTCACCGGTTGCCTCGTCCTTAACATATCCGCTAATGGTGAATTTTTGCTGTCCGAAAACCTGAATCTGAGCTATTAGTAACAGAAACAATGAAGCGGCAAGCAATTTAATTTGTGACATAATAGTGTGTTTGTTTCAATACGAATTGGTTGAAAGAAGCACGAGCGTGCATGCATTGAGAATTTCTATGTTGTTTTTTAATGCCATTCTTTCAAGTTCGGGATTCTCGGTTCCGGGATTGAAAATGATTCTTCGAGGCGCTAATCTGATTATAGCATCGTAATATCGGACCTGATTCGCCGGATTCAGGTACAACGTAATAGTGTCAACTGGGGTAGTAATTTCTTCAACATCCTTTAAAATGGGATTACCCGCAATCTCACCTCCGGATTTTCCAACCATTGCTATTTCATGGCCTGCGGCCAGAAGACGCCTTGCGGCGATGAACGAATATCTGTCAGGGTTTGTACTTGCTCCAAGAATCAGAGTAATACTTGAACTGTTATGCATCTGTTGGGAAGAAAATCAACTTGTAAAGGGCGTGTAAAAATACTTTAGCTGAACGAGCAGACAACCGTTACAATCTGAATAAATGAAAAAGTTTTCCATAAAGTGATACTTCGGTTTTCTTCTCCCGCGGATTGGGGAATCCTGCTCAAAGTACTTCCGAACTAAATTGAGATATCTCTGAAAAGTTTAATGCTAAGTGCAAAAGAAATGGCAGCGCATTGTGAAAATTCTATATTTGTCGGAAATCGAACAGACGTGATTATTGCAATTCCAAAAGAGCTCAAAGAGCGTGAACGACGTGTTGCACTTGTGCCTGAAACAGTTAAGGAACTCAGTGGCAAGGGCTTCAAGGTTCAGGTTGAATCCGGCGCGGGTTTATTATCCTATTTTGAAGACGTTTCGTATGAAAATGCCGGGGCACAAATCATTAGCGACCGCAAATCATTATTTTCGGGAGCCGATGTGGTTCTGGCTGTTAATGCGCCTTCGGCGGAAGATATTTCGGGTATGAAACCCGGCTGCATACTAATTTCTTTCATTTTTGCAGCGACTTCTCCGGAAACAATTGCAGCCGCAGAAAAAGCCGGAATCTCCGTGTTCTCAGTTGATGCTATTCCACGAATTTCCAGAGCGCAGAAAATGGATGCTCTCAGTTCTCAGAGCAACCTTGCCGGATATAAAACCGTAATTCTGGCAGCAAATGCACTTGGGAAAATATTCCCGATGCTCATGACAGCAGCCGGAACAGTTAAACCGGCCAAAGTTGTAATTATGGGAGCTGGAGTTGCCGGTTTACAGGCAATTGCCACTGCCAAGCGTTTAGGTGCCTTGGTTGAAGTTAGCGATATCCGGCCGGAGACTAAAGAACAGGTCGAATCACTCGGTGCACGTTTTATAGAGGTAAAAGGCGATGACAGTATTAAAACGGAGGGTGGTTATGTGAAGGAAGTCTCTGCAGATTTCCTTGCAAAACAACAGGCTCTTATCGCAAAGCATGTTGCCGAAGCCGACATCGTTATTACAACGGCGCTTATTCCGGGCAGAAAAGCTCCGGTACTGATTACGGATGATATGGTAAAGTCCATGAAGCTTGGTTCGGTAATCGTTGACATGGCCGTTGAACAAGGAGGCAATTGCACTCTAAGTGAATTGAATCAAACCGTTGTTAAATCAGGAGTTACCATTATTGGTGAATCTAATTTACCATCGCTTTTGCCTATGAATGCCAGTCAGCTTTACGCCAAAAATATCAGTACATTCTTATATCACCTTGCTGATTCAAATGGCTTTAAATGGGAATCCGGGGAAGAAATTACCGCGGGCTCTCTTATTCTTCGCGATGGCAAACGTGTTCATCCTACTGTACTTCAATAATTTCCGGTAAAAAATGGAACAAATTCTACTCTATCTAAGTGATCATATGGATATGATCTATTTTATTGTGCTCTCTGTATTTGTTGGAGTTGAAGTAATCGGCAACGTGCCAACGGTGCTTCATACACCGCTCATGTCGGGAGCAAATGCTATTCACGGAGTTGTAATAGTCGGGGCAATTTATGTTATGCTTCAGCTACATACCGACGATATTGCCGGATTGATACTCGGATTCTTCGCGGTTTTACTTGGAACTCTGAATGTAGTTGGAGGCTTCGTGGTTACTGACCGGATGCTGGAAATGTTTAAAAAGAAAAACTGATTGAGCCATGAGTTTAAACTTACCTCTGCTTGAAATAGCTTATTTAATTGCTTCCGTGACCTTTGTTGTGGGACTCAAAATGATGAGTAACCCCAAAACTGCGCGCAAAGGAAACCTGATCGGGGCTTTTGGAATGAGTGTCGCCATACTTGCCACTCTCACACTACACGACCACCAGGTGCCTGCACTCATATACGGACTAATTCTTCTGGCAATTTTGGTTGGAACGGTTGCGGGATGGGTTACTGCACGAAAAGTTGCCATGACCAAAATGCCTGAGCTTGTATCGCTGTTCAATGGTATGGGTGGTGCCTGTGCCGCCTTAATCAGCTTGATTGAATACCCGCACATGGCTCACGAAACAGGTTCAATGTTATCAGTTCTTGCCGGGCTGGTAATAGGTTCGGTTTCTTTCTCCGGAAGTATGATTGCTTACATGAAGCTGAATGGCACCATGAATAAAGCTATACGCATTCCTGCCTACAATATCGTCAATACCGTTGTTATGGCAACCGTGTTGATTTTTGCAGCTGTAATGGTATTTGTAAATGGATTTGATACCACACTGCATGTGTATATTTTATTGGCACTGGCTCTTATTTACGGGATTTTGTTTGTTATTCCGATTGGTGGTGCCGACATGCCTGTAGTTATTTCACTGCTAAATTCTTTCACTGGTCTTGCTGCCGCCTTCGGCGGATTTTTATACGATAATAAAGCGATGCTTACGGGAGGTATTCTGGTTGGATCAGCAGGAACCTTGCTTACGCTGGTTATGTGTAAAGCTATGAACAGACCATTAAGCAACGTTATTTTCGGAGCATTCGGTGGTTCGTCTTCATCAGCCGCAGGCGGAGGAACAGAAGGGGGAACAGTGAAGGATATTTCGGTACCCGATTTGGCGGTTCTTATGAATTACTCGAAGAAAGTGATTATAGTACCCGGTTACGGACTCGCTGTAGCTCAGGCGCAACATGTTATACATGAAATTGAGGAACTTCTTGAATCAAGGGGAGTTGAAGTAAAATATGCCATCCACCCCGTGGCCGGTCGTATGCCGGGCCATATGAATGTGCTTCTAGCAGAATCGAATGTTGACTATTCGAAACTGGCCGAGATGGAGGAAATTAATCCTGAATTTCCTTCAACCGATGTGGTACTTGTAGTTGGTGCGAACGACGTGGTTAACCCTGCAGCCAAGACTGATCCATCAAGTCCGATTTTTGGCATGCCAATACTGGAAGTGGATAATGCAGCGCATGTAATTGTGAACAAGCGTTCAATGAATGCCGGTTACGCAGGGATTGACAATCCTTTATTCTACGATCCAAAAACATCTATGTTGTTTGGAGATGCTAAGTCTGTGCTAACCGCTTTAGCTGCAGAGATTAAATCACTGTAATTCTTTTCCCAAAGCATAATTAGTTCATTTCTGTTTTAATCTGTGCCATGCAGTATATTAAGGGTAAGTGTTGCAGTT
>JAGQVC010000093.1 GCA_020438185.1 Bacteroidota bacterium | reverse complement strand
GGTGTGAAGCAGTCGCCGGCAACAAAGGTCATTGTCATTTCACCTTGCCCGTTTGGAATGTCGGTGATGTTTGAAATGCAGATAGGTTCACCTGAAACGTAACTGAAATACACCCGAACCAGGTTAACGGAAGAAGAACCGTGGTGAATGAGTGAATCTCCGTAGAAAATACCAGCAACCTCATTGCGTCCTGCATTGTAGCTTAAGTGGATTGGCATATCGGCCGGATTTGTAAGCGGAGCAACATCAGAAATAGTGATACCTGAAATGTTAAACTGATACGCTATTACATCAGCCCTTTCGGAATGGATGCTTACATCCATGTATCCATTTACATAATCTACCCCAATAATTTCGAGATAAGTTGAATCCATCGGATTGATTACATCTCTTGGGAAGTAGCAATTTTGAAGAGTTCCCGATTGACCTGCTGACTGCATGCACCATAATTCGAGTGCAGCATCATATACGCTTATTTCCTCGTCGTTGTTGAGGTCGTAACATGGTAAAACAGTAACCTCGTCGGCACAGATAATACTCACATATTCTTCAACATCGTCCATGTCAACAGCTTCGTCTTCAACCGTGTTGCCAAAAAGGGCACTACCATCGCAATCGCCGTTGCAATCGCGAATAGCAATACCACCCGGAATTCCATTGCAGTCAACAAAGGGTTCACATTCTGGAAGAAGTGTGAATGATGGAATATCGGCTGCATTTCTTGAGATGTGAATACATACCTGAAGGGCATTATTGAGGTAGTTGATTTCGTGACGACCCAGAGCATCCGGCCTGTGCTGGGAATTGATGATAACGGCAAGACGGTAATCGCCTTCAGGTACCTCGGTAATATCAATCCACTGGCACTGCGTTCCGGCACCGTAAACATCGTAGCAACCGGCAGAAATACCCATGTTGCCGCAATTGTACTGACCAAACCCACACAGGTCCATCACACAGAACCCGTTCTTGTGTCCAGCCGGGATGATATTTCCATCGGTGTCGTAAAGTCTGTAATCGCCATAACCTTCGTAATGGTTGTGACCATGGCAGTTCACTGAATTAAACTGATCGGGGTTGGCACTTGGTGTTCCAATGTAGTAGTCGTTTGTACCAACATTATTAATTTTTGAGGTAAAGCGAATTACGTAGCGCTGACCGTAACCGGTTACGCAATCTTCACTGATATCACAGCCTGCAGTTGTGTGGGTTGTGAGTGAAAGTGAGCTAACGAATGATAATGAATCGAACTGAAGGTCAGGACCCTGGCAAGCCGGATCGGGAAAGTAAATGCAAGAGCCGTCGTCAATTTCGGCTAAGGGGTTAAAGTTGCAGGAAGACGGGTCCATGCAACCCTGAATAGCACCTACGTAGCTGAACAGGAAAGTGATATCACCTGAACAGGCATCAACATTGTCGCCTACCCGAATCAGGTAATCAAAACCTTCCACGAACACAACATCCAGGTCGGTTTCGAGCCCGCAATCGGCATTGTCGTTAAATGCATAAGTTCCCATTGGTCCTTCGGTGAGGCCTACAATTGGACAAGATTCGAAAACCCAAATTTTAGTATCACAACCACCTGAAAGTCCGCAGGTTGATAAGTTGTACGTCCCGGACTGGTCGCATTCAAAACGGTACCAGGTATCTTCGAAAGTAGCCGTATGTTCGCCAAGAGTAAGATCAAGAGGCGAGGTACAGGCTGAACCGGGAGGGCAGGCAACGGATACCTCGGCGAGGCTTCCGAAACTGTTTCCGGTAGCTTCCAGTTCTCCATCGAGGTAAATCCAGTATCCGCCCGGAGCGAATATTCCATCCCCGTAACTATCAATAATTCTAACCTGTACACAACTTCCGCTTTCAACGCAGAGTGTGTCCCCTACGGTGGTTCCGGAAGCAATTTCGTTACCGTCAACAGTAACGTTCCATGATGTTTCCCATGGATAGGAGTCGGTAACGATTTGAATAATCAGCTCGCTTTCTCCATCCGCACATTGTGCGAAAACATTGAAGCTGAAGCTGAAAACCAGTAAAATTAATGGTAATAATTTCTTCATTTTTTGTGGTGTTTTGCTAATCAAACTTACGAATTTGAATAAAGCAACAAGGTGTAAAAGAAAAATTTATTACTGGTTTGCCTGACACAAAATCATTCTGTTGTATGTGCAGCAAGGAAATTGTCGACCCGAACTCTTACGTTTTCACGGATATTAAACCAGAATAAATTGTAATCGGCAACATGGTAATTTTTGAGGCGTATAAACATCCTCCCGGGCACGTGGGGCTTATCAACCCAAAGAATTCCATCTTTAATCTGAGCGCCGTTAATTCTCCTGACAACGTTTGTAAATTTCCATGTAATTCCGCCGAGATTATCTTTTCTGGAAACCCTTTCATTACTGGTTGTCCAGCTTAGCGGGTTAACGCAGCAACCACCCTGATACGCAGCATAATTTTTTGGAAAAAAACCTTCCCTATATGTAGCCCAGGTAACGAAACAACCGATTTGGCCGGGCTGATCGCAAACGGGAAGTGTTTTGAAAAAATCGCGGGGAACCGGCATACCGATGATATAGGCAGCAATGAGTTTATTTTGCAATTCGGTGCCTTCAATTTTATCACGGATTAACATGGCTGAGTGTCGGGTTCCCTGACTGTGGCCGGCAATGATGAAAGGGCGTCCCTGATTAAAATGCTTTAAATAATAATCAAAAGCATTTTTAACATCCTCATAAGCCAGATTCAATGCGGCTTCGCCACTTTTTTTATCGCTTGAAAAAAACGCAGAAATATGAGCCTGCCGGTACCTTGGTGCGAATACCCGGCAGCTACCATTAAACACAGTTGCCTGATTTAAAATGGAAGATGTTTCAACCTTTCGGTTCATGGAAGTGTCCTGAATATCGGCATTCCAGCGGTATTTCCGGTCATCCGATTTATCAAGAAAAAGTGTAGGGTGCACAAAAAACACGTCTACGTTAGCAGATTTCTGATTGTCTGAAAGGGATTTAAGAGGAACGCTGTCTGCGAAATCTTTTTTCCAGGGTAGAGCTGCCCAGGCGTCATCAAGAGAATAATCAGGAACCGGCGGGCGGACGCAACTATCGAACGAAACAGAAATGGATGGAGGAACGTATGCAGAATTAAGATAAGGCGATTTTTTGCATGCCTGAATAGATGCAAGCATTGCAAAGACAAGCCATTTCGAATTGGATAAATTCAACATAAATTAAGGGTTCCTACTTTTTTAGAGGAATTAATTTCGTTGCAAATAGAACAAAATATTCGTGTTTAACATGTTATTGTTAGCCTTAATTCTAAAGAATTTAGCAGACAGAAATCGAGAATCCGTTAATTTGTAAAAAAAACAGCATGAAGGCATTTTTGACAACAGCACTTTTTGTAAGCTTATGCTTTGTGGCCCGGGCCGGGGAATCAAGAGACACGCTTCAATTCGAAGCTGAAGATGCTATCAGATACGCCAAATTTGTTGATTTTCACCGTTTCGGTGAAGAATGGACGGCTAGTCCGGATTCATCGGGCAAATACTGGATTGTAAAGGCAATGCGCCAATACAACAGTAAAAAGATCATTAAAAATACCGGAGAAGGTTTGTCCTACTGCGATGAGGATAAAGGTTGTAAAGTCGAATCTTACCGCATCATGAAAATGGATAAATTTTCGGGTAAAATTGTTGACCGCCGAAAATACCTGAAAATCAGCAGCAATTAATTGGGGTAATTCTCGCTGTAAATTACAGCAATTAATACTTCCCCGACGGCCTGCATGGTGTATTTATTTACAGCCAGCATATTGTCGTCGGTTGTATGCCAGTAATATCCAAAGCCGGTCTTGGTTCGTTCGTCGTTGTGGATTATATCAATAGTTGGCACTCCCATTATTGTATTAATGAAATAATGGTCGTCGGTTATTGGGCCACCGGGCCGGTTAACAAAATGGTTCGAGTAACCAAGTTCCGCAGCAATACTCCAAACCCTGTTGAGCACTTGAGAGGCATATTGCGAAGAGTAGCCTTCGCGATAAAATGTTGCATCCGGAGCGGCAACCATATCGAGGAGGATACCGTATTTTGGTTTGTAGCCATCGACAGGTGGGTTTGCTGCAAAGTATTGCGAGCCAAGGCAGTACGATTCGGAAATACGGGGATGACCATAATCTTCTGCATCAAAAAGAACAATATCAACCCCAATTGGGGCATCCATTCCTGCAAGTTGGCGCACAACTTCCATTAAAATACCCGCAGATGCTGCACCATCAACGGCACCATCAAATTTTGCATCCGGATTATTCTGATCCTGATCTGCATTTGGCCGCGTATCCCAATGCGCCGAAAGCATTATTCTGTTTTCAAGCTCAGGTTTTACACGCGCCATAATATTAACAATATTGAATACCTCACCGGTGTGAACAGTAACCCTGGTGCGTTGTTCAATCACTTCGGCTCCGAATGATTTAAGCTTTGCTATGAAATATTCGGAGCATTTTTTATGTGCTTCGGTCCCGGGAATGCGCGGACCAAAAGCAACCTGAGCCGCTGTGTATGCATAGGCGCTATCGGATGAAAAGCCGGGCCTCTCCGGGTTGATGATTTTCCTTGCAGGCTGATCAGGGCTGTTATTATTTACCACAGGTTTATCATCACCTCCGCCGCATGCTGCAAGAAAGAGCAACAGAATCAGAAATTTATTCTTCATAATCCCAGCTTATTCCTGTTTTAGAATCTTTAATAACAACGCCTTCTTTTTTTACCTGTGCTCTTATTCTGTCAACTGTTGCGTAATCTTTTCTTGCTTTTGCATCAGAATAATCCTGTAGAATCACTTCCATCAGGTTGTTCATCAAATTGCCGCTTTTCCCTTTTTCTTCAAGCAACCCAAAAATATCATTTACAAAAAGGCGATAGTGGCTGGCTAATTTCGACCAGGCAGAGGCTCCGATTTGTTCAGGTAATATTTGTCCTCCTTTAATCGAATTGATAATTTTTAGTAAGTCGAACAAAGCCGCCATGCTTACAGCTGTGTTGAGGTCATCGTTCATTCCCTCAAACAGTTGTTTCACGGCGTCATCAATCCGTTTTTGTAAAGCCTCGTCCGAGCCCTCATTGCTTTCGGGTGCTTCAATCTGATTGAGGGAGCGAAGTCCGTTGATTATTTTGATATAAGCTTTTTCGGCCGCTTTAAGTGCGTCGTTCGAGAAATCGAGCGTGCTCCTGTAATGTGCCTGAAGAATAAAAAAGCGAATAGTCATCGGGCTGTAAGCCTGATCAAGCAAAGCATTGCTGCCATCAAAAAACTCCTTCAGCGTAATAAAATTACCCAGAGACTTACCCATCTTGCGACCGTTGATGGTAATCATATTATTGTGCATCCAGTAACGCACCGGAGCTTTGCCGCAGCTGCCTTTTGATTGGGCAATTTCACTTTCGTGGTGGGGAAAAACCAGGTCCATTCCGCCACCATGAATATCAAATGTTTCGCCCAGGTATTTGGAGCTCATGGCCGAGCACTCGATATGCCATCCGGGGAAGCCTTCGCCCCAGGGCGATTTCCAGCGCATGATGTGGCGTGAATCGGCTTTTTTCCACAAGGCAAAGTCGGCCGGATTACGCTTTTCGTCCTGCTCCTTCAATTCGCGGCGTTCATTGCCTGCGCCAGCAATCAGTTCTTCTATAACGCGCCCTGAAAGCTTGCCGTAGTCGTTGTTTTTACTGTAGCTAATCACATCAAAATAAACGGAGCCATTTGCTTCGTATGCGAAACCATTATTAATGATTTTCTCAACCATTTCAATTTGTTCCGGAATATGTCCCGAGGCCCGGGGTTCAATCCCCGGAGGGAGATTATTGAGCATGCGCATGGACTCGTGAAAGCTGCCAGTGTAAAGTTCAACCACTTCCATGGGTTCAAGTTGTTCCAGACGTGCTTTTTTGGCAATTTTATCTTCTCCTTCATCGGCATCATTCTCAAGATGTCCAACATCGGTTATGTTGCGCACATAGCGCACTTTGTATCCCAGATGAGTCAGGTAGCGGTTCAGAATATCAAAGGTCACGTAAGGACGTGCATGTCCCAAATGCGCTTCTCCGTAAACGGTTGGTCCACAAACATATAAACCCACATGTGGTGGGTTCAAAGGTTGAAAAACTTCCTTACTTCGACTCAGTGTATTGTAAACGAGCAATTGATGTTCTGCCATGGCTTGAAAAGATTGGGCGAAGTTACCTTGCTTAACTTTGTCAGACAAGCCAAAAACGAACTCAATCAATGGTGCTCGGCTTCCCGAAGGGCTTTCAGGTTTAGAAGCATATCCGCAGCCATGCTGCGAAGATTAAAATCCGGTTTCCAGCCCCAGTCATTTCTGGCAGCTGAATCATCTATTGATGCCGGCCATGAATCGGCAATTTGCTGACGGTAATCAGGTGCGTAATCAATCTTAAATTCCGGAATGCTTTCGCGGATTACGGCAGCAAGTTCTTCAGGACTAAAACTAAAGCCTGCCAGATTGTATGCAGAGCGAATTTTAATTTTATCAGGCGAAGCCTGCATAATATCTATTGTAGCTTTAATTCCGTCGCTCATATACATCATCGGTAACTGCGTGTCGGCACTTAAAAATGAGGTGTAGCTTCCTTTGTCGAGCGCTTCATGAAATATATGCACGGCATAATCGGTAGTTCCGCCGCCAGGCGCAGATTTCCAGCCAATTAAACCTGGATAACGGAGTGAGCGTACGTCAACACCGTATTTTTTATGGTAGTATTCGCACCAGCGTTC
>JAGQVC010000092.1 GCA_020438185.1 Bacteroidota bacterium | reverse complement strand
TGTAATACCACGGGGCTTAAAATACTAACCTGTTGAACAGCCGAAACCGTTTCGCAACCATTCGCATCGGTGGCCGTTACGTACCAGTCTCCGGCAGTGCCTGCACTGGCAGAAATTCCCGAAACCTCGCCTTCCGGACCATTCCATTCGTAATTACTGAAGCCGCTTTGGGCCGTTAATGTTACCTGTTCGCCCGCACACAACTGCAATGAGCCTGATGCCGTAACGCCGATTGCCTGAGGGCTTACAAGAATAATTTCCACTTCTTCAGACACCGTTGGACAACCATTACTTCCTGTTGCGCTAACCTGGTAAACTCCGGGTTCCGACGCCATTATTGATTGTCCGGAAACATTACCTGTTGGACCCGTCCAGACATAATTGCTGAAACCGGAAGTGGCTGAAATCAGAATATCATCATCATCGCAGGTTACAATGGTTCCGGCTGGAGTGGTAAGGAGTTCCTCCTGCGGTAAAACAGTAACCAGAACATCATCGGTAGCGCTGCAATTATTATCAAGGTCTGTTACTGTAACTGTGTAATTTGTAGTAACCGAGGGGATTGCAATGGGGTTTGATGCCGTTGGGTCGTTCAGCCCCGTTGCAGGACTCCAGCTGTAAGAATAATTTCCAGAACCATTTACAGCGGTAGGAAAACCGCCGATTCCGATTCCAAATCCCCCTTCACAAAAAATGGCACTTTGCCCCGCATCCACCGTAGGTGGAACACAAGCCTGCTCAACGCCAACCAATTGAATATTATCTACCAGAAATGCAGGATCGGCTCCGTCACTAAAATCGTTTTGCCACCTGAAACGAATCCTGAAATTCGGGATGTTTTCATATTCGGCCGGAAGGTTTACACTAAAAGTTGAACAACCCGAACTTCCCGAAAAATCTGAAGGCCAGCTTGCCCAGGAAACACCTCCGTCAGAACTAAATGCTATGCTGCCGTAATCATAGCCGGGCTCGCCGAAACAGGTCCAGCTAAAAGACAAAATTATACCTGTACGGCCAACTGTGCTTATTACCGGTGACTCTGCGGTACGGTTCGAGGTAACAGATGCATTATAAACAGGCGCATTGGGTCCTCCGAAAAGTGAACAGGCAAAGCCGGTACACGATATATGGAGCCCGTTTGCAGACCCGCAGGCCACCCCGCTTCCCGAATTAATATACCACTGATTGCTGCCGCTCCCGCCGTTGTTCAAGGTCCAGCCAATCCCGGCATTGTTGTTTATTGCTCCACCAGCCGGCAAATCAAAATTGTCGTACCAAAAAACGGTTTGGCTCCAAACCGGAGAGCATGCAATCTGCAAAAACAAAATAAGCGCAGGTAGTCTTTTTATCATAATATTCTGGTTGTTTTCCAAAAGTAACAATTCCGGAAAATTAAAATGTGGACCGTTAGATTGTGCAGATAATACAAATGGCGGTGATTCGGGTCACATTTATACCCCACTAATTTGTACCTTTGCAGCTCCAAAATCTAATATTTTATGAATACTGAAACCCTTTCCCTCACTGATATTTCTCCCGTTCTGAAAGAATTGGGCATTGAACCTGAAAACACCGGAGTTTCAACCGGTACACAATGGCTCGAAGGAAGTGGTAAATGGATTGAATCCTATTCACCGGTTGACGGCAGTCTGATTGCACGTGTAAAAACCGCCGGTGAATACGATTACGAAATGGTTGTGAACAAGGCTCAGGAGGCTTTTAAAGCCTGGAGACAAGTTCCGGCTCCAAAACGAGGTGAGATTGTTCGCCAGATGGGCGACAAGCTGCGTGAGAAAAAACAGGCTCTGGGTCAACTCGTTTCCTACGAAATGGGGAAAAGTCTCCAGGAAGGCCTCGGTGAAGTTCAGGAAATGATAGATATCTGTGATTTTGCTGTGGGGCTTTCGCGTCAGTTATACGGACTTACAATGCACAGCGAACGCCCGCGTCACCGTATGTATGAGCAATGGCATCCGCTTGGAATCACCGGTATAATTTCAGCATTTAATTTTCCGGTTGCTGTTTGGTCGTGGAACGCAATGATAGCATGGGTTTGTGGAGATGTTTGCATCTGGAAACCATCATCAAAAGTTCCTCTCTGCGCAATCGCCTGCCAGAATATAATTTCAGATGTGCTTCGCACGAATAACGTTCCCGAAGGAGTTTCAAACGTTGTTGTTGGAAATGCCTGCGGAGATTTAATGAACAATGATAAAAGGGTTCCTCTTGTTTCATTCACCGGTTCAACCCGAATCGGGCGCCATGTTTCCAAAACAGTTGCGGAACGATTTGGTAAGACAATTCTTGAATTAGGCGGAAACAATGCAATTATTGTCACTCCCGATGCCGATTTAAAAATGGTTCTTGTGGGTTCTGTTTTCGGTGCAGTAGGTACTGCCGGACAAAGATGTACTTCAACAAGAAGGTTGATTATTCACGAAAGCATTTACGACAAAGTTTGTGAAGTGCTTAAAGGTGCTTATTCCCAGCTTAAAATAGGTAATCCACTGCTTCAGGAAAACCATGTAGGGCCTCTGATTGACAAAGGTGCTGTTGAGGATTATCTGAAAGCAATCGAAAAAGCCAAAAAAGAAGGGGGTAAAATTCTTGTCGAAGGCGGTGTGCTCGAAGGCGAAGGTTTTGAAAGCGGTTGCTATGTTAAGCCTTGCATTGTTGAAGCTGAAAATCACTTCGAAATTGTTCAGGAAGAAACATTCGCCCCGATTCTTTATCTCCTCAAATACAAAGGAATTGAAGAGGCTATTGCCATGCAGAATGATGTTCCGCAAGGCCTTTCTTCTTCGATCTTTACCACCAATATGCGCGAAATGGAGCTGTTCCTTTCAGCCGCAGGCTCTGATTGCGGAATTGCCAACGTAAACATTGGAACTTCCGGTGCCGAAATTGGTGGAGCTTTCGGTGGTGAAAAAGAAACCGGTGGCGGGCGCGAATCCGGCTCCGATGCCTGGAAAGCTTACATGCGCAGACAAACAAATACCATCAATTACGGTTCTGAATTGCCTCTTGCACAGGGCATTAAATTCGATTTTTAATGCGTTTCGGGCTTAAACCGATTCTGCTCATTTTTATTCTCGGCTTCGCCGGATGTCAAAGCGACAGCAACTTGACATCCGGTGCTGCCAAACCCTATTTCGACGTGCCCGGGTATTTTTCCGAAGCAGCTTCATCTATGCAAAACAGTGAAATATGGTTGAAAAAGACATATTCGGTGGACGGAAAACAAGAGTACAAGCGATCAAAACCGGCGTCCTGGCAGGAAGAATTCGCAATCTTTTCGTCAATCGACATCAATAAATCTTCCTTTATTGGTAAATATCAGATAGATACCACCTCTGTTCCCGAAGGAATTCAAACCAGATATTCCTGCAACGACCCGAAATTACCTGTGAAATCATTGACTATTGTTGAAGATTCTCTTGGAAATATCGAGTCAATAGAAGCTGTTAAGCTGGATCATTCTATCGTTCTCGACTCCGAAGTTCGCTGGCAATACATTCCTTCTCTGGGTTACACAGTCAGCGGTAAGCGATCAATCAACAATCTCGCTCCAACTGTTTTCTCCGTTTCGGCTATATTCGCAAACTGAAACTGCGGCATTCCTTTTTTGTCGCTTATTTTATTTTATGCTGGAGCTTATTATTGACGTTTTTGTCAGTGGCTATTCCCTTATCGCACTCGAACATCCCCTAAAAATAAATAAGGCCGGTTCTGCCATTTTCATGGGTATTATTATCTGGACTATCTATACCCTGGGTTGGCCCGACACCAATGTTTCCTCTCAGCTTTCGCACCACCTCAGCTCCATTGCCGAAATCCTGTTCTTTCTGGTTGGCGCCATGACAATCGTGGAAATTATTGATGCGCACGATGGGTTTAACCTCATAACAAACCGAATAACGACACGCAGTAAGCTCCGTTTGATGTGGATTCTCGCAATCCTCACATTTTTCCTTTCTGCTATCCTGGATAACCTCACCACTACCATAGTGATGGTTTCTCTGGTTCGAAAAATAGTTGAGCGCAGAGAACAACGGTTGTTTTTCGCAGGTATGATTGTAATCTCGGCTAACGCCGGAGGAGCATGGTCGCCGATTGGGGACGTTACAACTACAATGCTCTGGATTGGTGGACAAATAACCACGCTGAACATCATCAAGACTTTAATTATCCCAAGTGTTATCTGTGCCCTTGTTCCATTAATATATGTAACCATTTTTCAGGGTAAAAGCCTTGAGGGAGAGCTTGCGCCAATTAAAAAGAAGCAACTGGATCCCGAAAATAAGCTCATCTTCTTTATGGGTGTCGGCGGTTTAATGTTCGTTCCGGTTTTTAAACAAGCAACACATCTTCCTCCTTATGTCGGAATGATGTTCGTGCTTGGCTTAATCTGGATCGTTTCCGACCTCATTCACAGGAAAAAGGATGATCAGGTTAAGGAAAAATACAATGCCGCTAATGCACTTATGCGTATCGACATGCCTAGCTTGCTTTTCTTCCTGGGGATTCTTCTGGCTGTTGCTGGCCTGGAGTCTCTTCATGTGCTCGAAGAACTGGCAATGTGGATGGACGATACAATTGGTAACAAAGACGTAATTGTGATGGGTATAGGCTTGCTTTCAGCTATTGTTGATAATGTTCCTTTGGTTGCAGCCTCTATGGGTATGTACGATATTTCGGCGTATCCGCCGGATGACAAAATCTGGGAATTCATCGCTTATTGCGCCGGTACCGGCGGAAGTGTCCTTATCATCGGCTCGGCAGCTGGTGTCGCTGCCATGGGTCTTGAAAAGATTGATTTTATCTGGTATTTGCGTAAAATGGGCTTCATTGCTCTGCTGGGATATATTGCAGGAGCATTGGTTTACTTGCTTCAATTCCAGATTACTCACGGATAATCAATAACGGTAATTAATCTGCAACAGCTTCATTCAGACCAAAAATCTGATGATTGGTCTATTCAATTAAAGGCTCACAACTTTAATCTGATTTCCTTTAATTATTCATTGGTTGTTCCTGCCTGCAATGTGTCTTTCAGTATTGAACTTGTTTTACTCATGCAATAGTTAAGTTCGATGAAAACATGGAAATACGATTTGATTATTGTTGGTATGAATCTAATTCTAATGCAAAAAAAAGGGGCGCTGAAATCAGCGCCCCTTTTAAATTTAATCAGATTTCTTCTTAGTTGAAGATCAGTTTTTGTGTTGCTGTATTGCCTTTTGCATCAGTTACCTGTACCAGATAAATGCCTGCAGGAAGGTTACCGCGGTGAACAATGTGATATCCGCGAACATTGTTCGCTACGTCTACACGCTTTCCAAGAATGTCTGAAACTACTACGTTGTAGCTCTCAGTTGCTGATGCGAACTGAATTCTTGTTTCATTTTGAGCAGGATTAGGGAACATCGCAGAAATTGGTGATACCACTTTCTCGAAACCAATAATTTCCTGGCATGTATTGAATTTGAAAGCAAGTGTAACAGGATCTGAAGATGTTCTGGTATAAGAACGATTAAATCCACCAACACCGTTGTCCGCAACGCAGTCACGATCTGTTGAATCCGGGAATGATTCTTCATTTGCACTCACGCTAACATCACCATTCACAAATTTGTAAGCAATTGTTCCGGGACAAATATCTGTTACAGTTGCTTCATAAATTCCGGGGGCTACTGGCTGTAATTCCACAGCACCACCCTGCCACTGTGGATCAGTAAAATCACCAATCATATAAATGTTTGCAGCAGGCGTTTCATCTGTCAAATCAACACGGAAAGTAATGTCCGATGGAGCTGGAATTGGAGAACATTCTGCAAGTGCTGCAGAACCAAAACAACGTGCAGGTACGTCTGTATCAGCAGCAAGAGCGATCACATTGTTTGGACTTCCTTCCCAGTTTGGAGAACCATTACGAACAATACGTGCTTTATACTGAACTTCACCTCCCGGTACATCAGAAAGCGTAATCGAGTAAATCCCGTCATTGTCATCATCGGTTAAATAATAACCGTCTCCTCCGGTCCAACTGTTAAATGTTCCCGCAACATCAACTGAATCATCTGAATTGATATCGAAATTACAGTTGTAATTCATGTCAATGTTCAGCGTTAAAGTATATGTCATAACAGGTACACATACATCTGAGCAGGTTTCATAACAATATTTTTCAAGCGTAGTGCCGTCAACAGTTAAACCACGATTATTATTGGTAGCACAGCTGGAAGGAACGTTCTCGAAAGAACCGCCGTTTACAAATTTGTATTCGAATGGACCAGTGCCTGCAGGAACCCACACAATTGTTGTGTAATCATTCAGACTGTTGTCAGGAGTAACATCGTACATTTTGTTAGCACCGGCTGTCCAGTCAGAAATCAATCCGGTAAGGTCTGCTTCACTCTGAAAGCTACCTGCAACTGAAACACCTGCTGCATCAACAGTAGTTTCGCCCATATCAACAGTGAATCTGATCATGTACAAGTCTCCGCCGGCGTTAGCATCGTTTCCTCCGAAATAAACACCAGGAACAAATACATCCGAGCCGTCAACAACAAAAAAGCGGTTGCTGTTTCCGCCTCCTACCTGACTTTCAACAGGAACATTTTCTGCTCCGTCCCAGGTGTTACCATTAATTACTTTGTACTCATAAACACCATCAGGAAGCATGGCTGTAAAAACGTAAGTGCCATCACCCAGACCGGCATCCATCATCATCGTTTGATCGGGTTGCCAATCAGAGGCAACACCAATTTCATCCTGAAAACTTCCGGCAATGTAAACCCCATTCGG
>JAGQVC010000091.1 GCA_020438185.1 Bacteroidota bacterium | reverse complement strand
ATAAAAGACGTGATTGAACGTGGCCTGATGGGACAAATATTCATGGTGCAATTAAATTGCTACTGGAATCGTGATGAAAGATATTACAAGGCAGGAACCTGGAAAGGAAGTCCCGATCTGGATGGAGGAACATTATTCACCCAGTTCTCCCATTTTATAGATATCATGTTCTGGCTTTTCGGCGATATTAAAGATATTCAGGGCAAATTCGATGACTTCAACCATGCTAACCTTACTGCATTTGAAGATTCAGGATTTGTCAATTTCAGATTCGTCAACGGAGGAATGGGAAGTTTGAACTATTCAACTTCGGTATGGAATAAAAATCTGGAAAGCAGCATCACCATTATTGGTGAAAAAGGAAGCGTTAAAATTGGCGGACAGTATATGAACGAAGTGGAGTACTGCCATATCGATGGTTACGAGATGCCTGAACTTCCGCCGGCTAGCCCGGCGAACGACTACGGAGCATACAAAGGCTCTGCTGCTAACCACCATTTTGTGATACAAAATGTAATAGATACGCTTAAAGGCCGCACCAGCGCTACAACCAACGCGCTCGAAGGACTAAAAGTGGTTGAAATAATCGAACGCATTTACGAATTAAGAAACCTAAACAAATTAGCATGAATTCAATCTACCAGGACCTGATCGAAAAGAAGGAGAAGCTGGCCGTTGTTGGTCTGGGATACGTCGGTTTGCCGATTGCACTGGAATTTGCGAGAAAAATTTCAGTTATCGGTTTCGATATTAATGAGAAACGGGTCGAAATGATGCGAAATAACATCGATCCAAGCGAAGAGCTGGAACCCGAGCAATTCGAAGGTTGCGATATTCATTTCACGGCAAGCCCGGATGAATTGCGCGAAGCAAGATTTTTTATTGTTGCTGTGCCCACTCCAATTGATGAGCACAATTTACCTGATCTGAAGCCTTTGCTTTCAGCAACCCGCTCGGTTGCAGGCGCTCTTAAAAAAGGTGATTACGTGGTTTATGAATCAACCGTATATCCTGGTTGCACCGAAGAGGACTGCATTCCATTGCTGGAAGAAATTTCAGGGCTAAAATTCAGGGATGACTTTAAAGTGGGCTATTCGCCCGAAAGGATTAATCCGGGTGATAAAGAGCATACCTTACCAAAAATCATTAAGGTGGTTAGTGGTTGTGATGCCGGTTCGCTTGATGAGATTGCGAAAACCTACGAGATTGTTGTTGATGCAGGGGTGCACCGAGCCAGTTCAATCAAGGTTGCTGAGGCTGCAAAAATTATCGAAAATACACAGCGCGACCTGAATATTGCGCTCATGAACGAGTTGTCGCAAATATTCGGTAACATGGGAATTAATACTTACGATGTGCTTGAAGCAGCCGGTACCAAATGGAATTTCCTGCGTTTTATGCCGGGTTTAGTTGGTGGACATTGCATTGGTGTTGACCCTTATTACCTTACTTATAAAGCCAAGGAAGTTGGGCATACCGCACAAGTAATACTTGCCGGACGGGCCGTTAACGATGGCATGGGCGCTTACGTAGCCGGCAAAGTGGTTAAGAAAATGGTGGCTGCCGGGGTAGATATTGCTAACTCGCGTGTACTCGTTATGGGTGCAACTTTTAAGGAAAACGTATCCGATATCAGGAATTCCAAAGTAGCAGATGTGGTGAATGAGTTCAAAGATTTTGGTGTTCATGTGGATATCATTGATCCGCATGCAAGCTCAGTTGAATTAATGCATGAATACGGTTTTGGTCTTCAGGCTTCGCCCGAAGGAAAGTACAATGCAATTGTTGTAGCGGTTAACCATACCGAGTATGTCGGTTTAGCTGAAAGTTATTTTGCAGGTTTGCTTACCGAAAAAGGTATCATTGCCGACATTAAAGGTGTTTATAAAGGGAAAATCTCAGGAATTCAATACTGGAGTTTGTAACGATTAAATGCAGAACGCTGAAACTATATTAGTTACAGGTGGTGTAGGTTACATCGGTTCCCACACCTCGGTTGCCTTGCTGCAACAGGGTTTTGATGTGGTTATTGCCGATAATCTTTGCAACTCGCATGCGTTCATCCTCGATCGGATTGAACAAATTGCAGGCAAGAAACCACGTTTTTACAAGGTTGATTTGTGTGACGAAGCTGCGCTTCGCGATTTGTTTGAAAAGGAACCCGGGATTAAAGCTTCCATTCATTTTGCAGCTCTTAAAGCTGTAGGCGAATCTGTTGAGAATCCTTTGAAATACTACCGCAACAATCTGGGTTCGCTCATGAACCTGATTCGCGTGCAAAGCGACAGAAATGTAAATGCGCTGGTGTTTTCGTCGAGCTGTACTGTTTACGGAGAGCCAGACGAATTGCCTGTAACAGAGGAATCTCCAATCAAAGTGGCCATCTCACCTTATGGCAATACCAAGCAAATGGGTGAAGAAATACTTTCAGATTATACGAAGGTAGCTTCTTTAAAATCAATTGCTTTGCGGTATTTCAATCCGGTTGGAGCACATTCCTCAGGATTAATCGGCGAGTTGCCAAATGGTAAACCAAATAATCTGGTACCTTTTATAACCCAAACCGGAATTGGGAAGCATGAAATGCTCACCATTTTTGGCGACGATTACAATACGCCTGACGGCACCTGCATTCGCGATTACATTCACGTAGAAGATGTAGCCGCTGCTCACGTAGTGGCATTAAGACGTTTGCTGGAAGGCAAAACAGAACAATCTTTCGAAGTTTTCAATATCGGAACGGGCAGGGGATACTCAGTGCTTGAAGCTGTTAAGGCATTCGAAAAAGCCAGCGGTATTAAATTGCCTTACCGGATTAGCGAGCGTCGCGCCGGCGATATTGAAAAAGTTTACGCAGATACCACCAAATCAAATAAAATCCTCGGCTGGCATGCCCTTAAAGACATCGATGCAATGATGGCTTCTGCCTGGACCTGGGAACAAAATCTCTCTAAAAACACCACCAACATGGAGAAGAAGAAAATCCTAATAACCGGAGGCGCCGGTTTTATCGGCTCCCACGTTGTACGCAGATTCGTCAGGAATTATCCTCAGTACGAAATCTTCAATCTGGATAAGCTTACCTACGCAGGAAATCTCATGAACCTGCGTGATGTGGAAAATTCGCCCAATTACACGTTTGTTAAAGGTGATATCGTTGACGAAAAATTTGTGAACGAGCTTTTTGAATTGCATCGTTTCGACGGCGTGGTTCACCTGGCTGCCGAATCGCATGTTGACCGCTCAATCACAAATCCCAACGAGTTCATTAAAACCAATGTACTTGGCACGGCAAATCTGCTCAATGCTGCACGCAGCATCTGGAATGGCCAAATGGAAGGGAAGCGGTTCTACCATATTTCAACCGATGAGGTTTACGGCTCTCTGGGCGAGGAAGGCTTTTTTACCGAAGAAACCAGGTACGATCCGCGTTCACCGTATTCGGCATCAAAAGCAAGCAGCGATCATCTCGTACGTGCGTATTTTCACACGTATCACATGCCGGTTGTGGTCTCAAATTGCAGCAATAATTACGGCTCATACCACTTCCCGGAAAAATTGATTCCGCTTGCAATTAACAATATCAAGCATTTGCGCCCTATTCCTGTTTACGGGAAAGGCGATAACATCCGCGACTGGCTCTTTGTTGAGGACCACGCAGCAGCAATTGACCTGATTTTTCATAAGGGGCGCTCGGGCGAAACTTACAACATTGGCGGCGCCAACGAATGGAAGAACATCGACCTCATTCGTAAACTTTGTTCAATCATGGACACTAAGCTGCAGCGCGATCCGGGCACTTCCGAGAAGCTTATCACTTTTGTGAAAGATCGCGCCGGTCACGATCAGCGCTACGCAATCGATTTTACGAAACTTAAAAACGAACTCGGCTGGGAACCTTCACTTCAGTTTGAAGAAGGTCTTAGCCGCACAGTTGACTGGTACCTCGGCAACGAGGAATGGCTAAATGCCGTTACATCAGGCGATTATCAGCACTATTACGAAGAACAATACTCAGGCAGGTAAGATTTGGCTATGTACGAACACGTGAATTTCCATCAGGATAATCCTGAATTTATTCAAAATAAATTCTTAATCACCGGAGGTGCCGGATTCATTGGCTCCCACCTGGTCGATTATCTGATGGAACACGGCGCAACCGAAGTTAGGGTTGTTGACAACCTGTCTGAAGGCAAAAAAGAAAATATCGGTCACTGGCTGGACGATGAACGCTTTACCTTTTTTGAAGGCAATATTACCGATGCAGTGCTTATGACTGAAGCGCTTCAGGGTGTTAATTATGTTTCACATCAAGCTGCGCTTGGAAGTGTGCCGCGGTCAATTCGCACGCCTTTGGCAACCAACGAAGCCAACGTAACCGGCTTTCTTACCGTACTCGATGCGGCAAGAATTGCAGGGGTTAAACGCTTGGTTTACGCCTCTTCTTCAAGTGTTTACGGAGATCACCCTCAGTTACCAAAGGTGGAACAGGCCATCGGAAATGCACTTTCGCCATACGCAGTTTCCAAACGTGTTAACGAGCTTTATGCAGATGTTTTCGGGCGCTGTTACGGAATGGAATTCATGGGCCTGAGGTATTTCAATATTTTCGGTCCGCGCCAGAAGCCGGATGGTCCGTATGCGGCAGTAATTCCGCTTTTTCTGGCTTCAATTATGAATGATGAACCGGCCTATATCAATGGAGATGGTGGTCAAACCCGAGATTTTACCTTTGTTGAAAATGCCGTTCAGGCCAATATCCGTGCGCTTAGCACGCCAAATAGTGCAGCCGCGGGAAAGGTTTACAATGTGGCGGTAGGTGAACGTATGTCGGTTCTCGAAATGTATAAGGTTCTCTGCGAATTCGCAGGAAAAGGACTGAATCTGGTTCACCGCGAACCACGCGACGGAGATATTCGTGATTCACTTGCTGATATTTCGCTTGCAATGACGTATCTTGGCTACAATCCGGCTGTAAGGATGAGAGATGGTCTCATGCGCACGCTGGAATGGTTCAGGAACGTATGAGTTTTCTTTCGTCCATATTTGGTAAAAAGCGCCCCGACGCTGATTTAAGCGTGCTTCGCACAGATGTGCACTCTCATCTCATTCCCGGCATCGACGATGGTTCGGTGAGTGTCGAAAATTCCATGGAACTGATTCATGGCTTATACGATTTGGGCTATCGCAAGCTGATCACAACGCCTCATATCATGAGCGATTTCTACCGGAACACGCCCGAAGTAATCTTGCGCGGACTGGACGATGTGCGTGCGGCCATATCGGCCGAAGGCCTGGATATAGAAATTGAAGCTGCAGCCGAATATTACTGCGACCACGACTTTGAGCTAAAAATTGGTAAAGAAGAACTACTCACATTTGGCAATCGGTACCTGCTTTTTGAGTTGTCATATCTAAACATATCCGAGAATTTTGACTCGGTTACTTTTAAATTACAACTAGAAGGGTACAAACCGGTTTTGGCGCATCCTGAGCGCTATCCGTACTGGTATCAGAGCTTCGATAAGTACTCCGAAATACGCGACAAAGGGGTCCTACTGCAAATCAATATTGCATCTCTTGCCGGCCACTATGGCACTGTTGCCCGAAGAATTGCCGAACGTTTAGTAGAAAACAATATGGTTGACCTTCTGGGTTCTGATATGCACAAAACCAGTCATATCGAGGTTTACCGGCGCGCCATTCAGCAACAAAGCATGCGCGACTTAATTGCTTCAGGTCAGCTGCTTAATGCTACACTTTAATTAGAGCGAGGCGGCTTCTGCCTCCGGCAGGATTTTTTTAACCAAACCCTGAAGAACTTTCCCGGGACCACTTTCCACAAACGTAGTGGCGCCATCTGCACCCATTTGCAAAACAGATTGAGTCCAGCGAACCGGTGCCGTTAACTGGGCAATCAGGTTCATTTTTATTTGTTCCGGGTTGGTTTCGGCTTTCGCCGTGAAATTCTGGTAAACCGGACAAAACGGAGTATTGAAATTTGTAGCGCGAATTGCAGCTTCAAGTTCCTCCTGTGCCGGCTTCATCAATGGCGAATGAAATGCACCACCAACCTGAAGCGGTAAAGCACGTTTGGCGCCCGCAGCTTTCATGGCTTCACAGGCCAGATCGATGCCTTTCATGCTGCCAGAAATAACAAGCTGCCCCGGGCAATTGTAATTGGCCGCAACAACAATTTCCCCCGTAATACCGGCGCAAACATCTTCAACCTTATCATCGTCAAGTCCGAGAATGGCAGCCATTGTACCCGGATTTTGTTCACAGGCTTTTTGCATGGCCGAGGCACGCGCGGCAACAAGTTTTAATCCGTCTTCAAAACTAAGGCACCCGGCGGCAACCAGCGCACTAAATTCTCCAAGCGAGTGTCCGGCAGTCATATCGGGCCTTGTGGTAGCTCCTGCAACCACCGAAACCACAACCGAGTGAATAAAAACTGCAGGCTGGGTAACATCCGTTCTACGCAACTCATCGGCTGTTCCGTCAAACATAAGATCGGTAATCCGGAATCCGAGAATATCATTTGATTTTTCAAACAGGGCTTTAGCCTCCGGCGATTGTTCATACAATTCTTTTCCCATTCCCGGAAACTGGGCCCCCTGACCCGGAAATACACGTGCTTGCTTCATGGATTTGATTCAAATGGTTTCAGGCAAAAATGCATTAACCGTTTTCAACTCCCAAAAATATTTTCGTAATAGTATTGCACTATCTCATATGCACTTTCTACAACCGGTCGTTTTCCGAAGCACAAATAGTGTTCTTAATAGTGAACTCTCGTTTGCGAATGTTAACTTTTAAGTTAACTTTGCTGTATGCAAAAGGTGAGACAAA
>JAGQVC010000090.1 GCA_020438185.1 Bacteroidota bacterium | reverse complement strand
GTTAATTTATTAAGCTCGAATCCGGGTTTGAGAGATTTTATTGCTTCCTATAATAGCGTTCACGATACAGTTACTGTTGGCGGTTCGGCGGCTAATGTCGCCTTCGGCGGATTAACGGTGCGAAATGCCGGTTCGGCTATTCTTTCCGGGGTTAGTCCACGTCAGTTTCAGGTTCGTCAAAACGGACGACTGTATATGGTTTCGGGCGCAGAACTGGTTACCAACTCCAGGCACCTTGATTTGTATGGAGTTATTGATTCTTTATCGCAAGGGTACATTGTTAGTGATGCAGCTTCAAGACTTCGCGTGTTTGGTGAAAGTTCTGCAATTGGTTTGCTGCGTTTTAAGCCGGGTGCCAATGTTGTAAAATCACTTAAATTGAACAGGAACTCAAGCGGAAATATCCGATTGGGAACTCCACTTACCGTATTGGATACTTTAGTGATGAATGATGGTATTTTGTTCACCTCAGAGTCAGCTCTGCTTTCACTCTCAGAAAATGCAGTGTTATCAGGTTTTGGATCCAACACAAACTACATCGACGGCCCATTAAAGAAAAGTATTTCAGGTGGTAGCTCAAGCTTTGTTTATCCTTTGGGGAGAAGCGGAAGATTCCGTCCTCTAACAATTACTAATCTGGCCGGAACGGCCGAAGGTATTACAGCAGAATATTTTGCTAACGGACCGGGTAGTTCTTACAGTTTGAGCAATTCGGATGGTATGGAAGTTAAGAATGAGGAATACTGGATGATTAATTCGGATAATCCGGTGGCTCCCGATGGTTTGGTGCAGCTAACCTGGGGGGCAGAATCGGGGCTAACGCCCGAAGAAAATATCCTGATGAAGCTTCGCATAGCATCCTGGAATGCTTCTGTTGAGAGCTTTGCATCTGCAGGTCCGGCCGAATCAAATGCTCAGGGAACCGAAGAAACCGGTACCGTAGAAAGTGATGCGACACCATTAAGTGGTCCCTTCACATTCGGTGTACTTAACCAGGCAGCATTACCGGTTGAATTACTCGAATTTGGTGCAACTGCAAGAGAACATGACGTGTTACTTAACTGGACAACAGTTTCGGAAATAAATAATGATTATTTTGAAGTTTATCGTTCAGTAGATGCAGAGAATTTTGTTCCAATCGGACGTGTTACCGGTGCCGGGAATTCAAACCACGTAATCAATTACGAATTACCTGATCCGGATGCCATGCACCTGGGTGCAGAGATAATTTATTACAAATTGCATCAGGTTGATTTTAACGGAGCTTTTAGCGATTCTGAAATTATTCCCGTGCAAATAAATGCAGGTAGCAGCTTTACACTTGTGCATGCAGGATTCCCTTCAGGAAACAGCCTAACCGGTTCATTTACAACCGAAGCAGGAGGTATTGTTGAATTAATGTGTTTTGACCTGAATGGCCGTCTGGTTGCTCAACAAAAAATTAATGCCACAGCAGGTGTTAACTCGTTCAGTGCTCAAGCTCATACCGATCTTGCACAAGGAGTATATACCGTACAATTAATTTTTAACGGTCAAATTCAGACCGCGAAAGTGCCGAAAGCATTTTAATTCATAAAAGGAAACAATTGCAAGAGTCCTGATGCCAGGTGTATCAGGACTTTTTATTTGAATCTGTCAAGGCTTCGTTCCCATCAATCAGAATGAAGGCCCAAACAGCCCAAAAAAGAACCCCCGCCTGCCGGTTGAAAGTAGATTCCGTTAGAGCATTTAATATCACAATAATAGCAAAGGATAAAAGAATGATATCTTTTCTTTTAATGGAATAATAAACGGGAATTAATAAGTAGGCACAAAAAAATAAAAAACCGGAAACGCCCAAAGCCATAAATACCTGCAGAAATTGGTTGTGTGCATTTGGCTTTTTTTCGAGCAGGAAATTTTGCCCTTCCCGTTCAAATATTCTATCCATTTCGAAATTCTCATTTCCTACACCCGTTCCAATCCAGAAATTGTTTTCGATAACCTCCGATGCTGCTCTCCAGATGAGAATTCTCTGTCCGGTAGTATTAAGCTGATAATCTTTCTTTTCTTTTACAGAAGTAAAATCGCTGAAAATAGTTCTTATCCTGTTGCTTTTGGAAGGAATAAGCGAAAATGTAATAATTAATGCAATAAAACTCAGAGCTGCAACCAGTATGGACTTCCTTAGATTTACGGAATGTTTAACTGCCCTGATTGCGAAAATAAGAATAATTGCCAGTGCGGTTAAAATTCCACTTTTAGATGCAAGTAAATAAATACCAACGGCAATAATTATCAATGCAATCCAATTGAGGGAAGAATATCCAAGAAGTTTTTCTTTTCTTTTTAAATCATCAATCAGAAACGCAAAGCACAGGCTTAGATACATGGCAAAATAGCCCGGATGAAGAAATACAGATAGTTTAGTATAAAAGAGATATTCAGGCTCTCCGATTTGGAGGACCTTGTATGCACCAAACAAAAGGCAATAGAGTAATGCGAGAATATTACTCAAAATAAAAATGCGCTTTGCCTGGAATTGTAATCCGGGGTGATTTAAATTCCCCGCTATCAGGAGAATTCCCATTAATGCAACTGAACTTTTCTGAATTACTTCAAAACTGGTTCGGTCAGGATGCCTGCTTCCAATGCTTCCCAAAATATAAATTACCGAAAGCATCAGGCTCCAGCGCAATAACCGGGATGAAAATGGATTAATTGCCTTTCTTGTGAAAATGGAATAGGCTACATTTAAAATAAGCAACAACAAAACCACAGACATCAAACCCTGAAAGGCGGGCATAAGCGCCAGCATAAGACAAACTATGAATAGTTGTCCGGTTTTATTCTGATATGTTTTGAAAATGCTCAAATTTCAGATTTAACATTCTGTAATAAATAGGTTCTGAAATCTCCGGCTAATTTATCCCGGTTAAATTTTTTAAGAACATAGTTTCGTCCGCTTTCAGCAGCTTCGGTAACCGCCTGAGGATTATTAAAGTAATACAATACTTTTTGAGCAAGATCTTCAGAATTTTCTGGATCAAAGGCTGACCCTGCCTTACCTTCATCAATAAATAAATTTTTGGCTTCACCTTCAACACCCAGGATTACAGGAACTTTCATAGCGAGGTTTTCGAATATCTTTGATGGAATAGCTCCTTCAAAAAGCGGAAGTCTCTTTAAAGGAACAATAGTCATATTGCACGAATTTACAATTGCCGGCATTTGCTTTTTTTCCTGATTAGGGAAAAAGTAAACCTGCTTACAATTCCTTTCAGCCACTAATTTTTCAAGCTTTTCTTTTTCCGGACCATCCCCAACCAGAAGAAATTTTATTCCAGAGTAATTTTCGAGCTTCGAGGCTGCATTAATAATTACTTCAAGACCCTGAGCGTGACCAATTATACCTGCATAAAGCAGCAGGAAATCGTCTTTTTCAAATCCGTTTTCCGTTCGCCATGATTTGGTGGTTTCGTCGGGATTAAAAAATTGCGGATCAACACCGTTGGGAAGCCAATAAAGACGTTTGTGCTCAGTTCTCTCCCTGATTCTTCGGATAATACCTTGTGTTTGTCCTGAAACAATGAATGCTTTTTTATAAAGCCATAATTCGAGTTTTTCTGCCGAGCTTAATAAAAATATATTGCTAATAATTCCAAGCTTTTCAGCACTTTCAGGCCATAAATCGGAGACGTTAAAAATGAGCTTCGCCCTTTTTCTCCTGCTTATCCAGACCGCACTCAAGCCCAGAAACAAGGGCGGGCTTTCACATATTACATAGTCAAACCTGCCTTTAATTCTGCCGGCTGCAATTAAGCTGGAAAATACAAATGAAAAATAATTAAGGAGTCGTGAAATAATTGATCGGCTTTTGCCAGTATAAACAAATGAACGATACACAGGCATATCCAGCATGAATTCTTTTAAAAACCATTTGCCCCGATATTCATCAAATATTTTGTTTTTAGGGTAATTCGGCATAGCCGTGAGGATTTCTACCTGATCGCCGGCATTTTTTAATCTTACAGCTGTTTCGAACAATCTGTTCTGCGGAGCTCCGGTTTCGGGAGGGAAATACTGTGTTAAAATAAGAATCCTCATTTTTTTGAATTTCTACCCTGTGTATTTCTGAATATTTTATCGTAAACACTTTTTAATTTTCCTGCAATCGCCTCTTCAGAGTGATGCCGTTTTAAATAAATTGTATTCAGCGCTTTTTTTGTATTTGCAAAATTGCGATTCTCATATATTTCCAGCAGGACATCTTCTAAATTTACAGGGCTGGCATTAATTATTGGAAACTCATTAAGTGAATCTGGAATAAATGATCTTTTGATAAAGCATATTACCGGAAGTCCGATTGACATCATTTCAACAGCAAAATTACCGTACCATCCAATTCGCAGCTGATCAACAGCCAGATCTGCCTGCAGAGCATTCCTGTAAACTTCTTCCCGGCTCACATTCTCGAGTAAAATAAGCTCAAATTTATCCGAATGTTTCGATATAACTTCTATTACTTTATCGCTCCCTTTAATGGAACGATTCGATGGTGCATGGATAATTTTGAGCTTCCCGGATTGAGAAATGTTCCTTGAATTATGTTCACTCAAATTCAGGCCGATTTTTGGTATCCAGGTTGAATTCAATGGCTCTAAATATTGCTTCAGGTCAGGAGTTGTTACTACCAGTGCATCGGCTCTCCTGCTGTTTGATATTATTCTTTTTCTTCGGCCTGTTGCCCGGTCGTTGCGGCAGTAGACTTCCTTCCTTTTGCAATTCGTGCACACTACCTGAGCTTCTTCATTAAACCGGTCTCTGAGCTCACAACCCTGGTAATGAAGGACAATTTTTTTCCTGAACAATTTCAATATTCTGATATCAAACCCTCCCAGCAGCGCATACAATCTGAAATGATTTGTGCTAATAGGAAGTAGGGTGTATCCTGCATAAAAGTGAAAGACATCTGTTTTCCATAAAATCCGAAGAAACCTAATTGGATTGAGTAAATCAAAGTAGGTATAGCCAACACTTTCAATTCCTATTAATAAATCAGCTTTGGCATTCTTTTGTGCCGTTTGATTCCAGGATTTTGGTCCGTGAGCAGAATGAATTTTTCTAGAATTCATTTTGCGCCATTTGTTTACCATGGTCTGCTACAAATGCGAACAGGCATAGCATCAGCCAGTTATATGGATTTTGCAGGAAATTACTTGGCATCATGGATATTACAGGATAAATAATCATCATGATAAATACCATGACTATAAAAGGTCTGAATGTATTTTCCTGAATAGTTTTCGAAATTGAAATCTTGAAAATATGCCACCCGGTGGAAACATACCATGTAAACAACAACAGTGTGATTAATATTCCATACTGCGACAAAATTTGTATGATCCAATTATGTGAATTAATTATTCCCTTTGTATTGTATTTTATCTTGCTGTAAGTATGGTAGCTTTCAAAATTCCCGGCACCGATTCCAACTCCGTTGGAAGCTCTGAAAAAGTCGATTCCATTCAGAATCAGATTTTTTCTCACTGCAATTGATTTATCACTTGATTTTCCTTCGGTTTTTTCAACGCTTCGGTAATCCATTCCGTTATACAAAACAACAGAAGCCGAAAGCACTAATCCCAAAATTATATATCTGAATGACGAGGTTTTCAAAATTAGCTCCCTGAGATATCCCGGATAATTAAAAAAGAATGGAAAAAGAGCGACAATAAAGATAAAATTAATCATTCCGAAACGGCTGTAGCAACTAAACAATACAACGCTGGACAAAACCAGGAGCAACAGCCAGAGGTCACTTCGTTCGGGTTTTAGCTTGAATAATGCCAGTAAAGCCAGCATGGCCAGATTTAAAAAAATGGCCAGATTGTTTGGGTTATCAAAAGTTCCGGCGGGAATAAATTTTACTAAACTATTTGTGTCATAAAGACTAACTACTTCCAGGAAATTTCCGTCCAGATGTATTCCCTGAAAAATCTCAATAAAGTTAATTAATAACTGTCCCGCAAGGCCCGCAGCACAGGCATAAAGCATTACCCGAGGACCAAATTTGACATGCTTGAGAAACGATTGAAAAACCAGAATTAAACTAAAACCAGAAAGCAGGAATGCCGTTTCGTGAAGAACGGCGCGTTTGTCAAATGCATAAAAATAGCTTCCCAGCGCATAAAGAATCCAGATGGAAATAGCATAAAACAACCTTTTACTGTGTTTCCCGGTAAATAATACTAAATCTCGGTTCACTAATAAAACGGCGAGGCACAGCATATGGATAATTCGAAAGCCGAAGACATGAATTCCGCCGAAGGCGAAAGGAAAAAGATAAAAACCAAAAGGAATACTAAACACCAGCGTAAAAAGCAGTGTTTTATATAATTTTTGTTTTAAGCTCTCCTTTTTAATTAAGTCCATCAATTATTTGCTTCATTTTTTGAATACATGTTTCCTTGCCAAACCGATCAATGGCATCCTGTCTGATTGATTTTCTGTCAAATCCTTTATAGTTCCGATAAACATACAAAATTTCATTTGACAGTGATTCTGCATTTGCAGTTTCAGCCAATCTGCCGTTTTTTGAAGTAATAATGTCTTCAGGCCCGCCGCATTTAGTTGCCACAGCAGGCATGCCGGCTCCAAGAGCCTCTACCAGCGCAACTCCAAATGTTTCGTAAAGACTTGATGAAATAAATATTCCGTATTTATGAATTTCCTCTCTTAGTTTTTTCGGACTTAGAGCACCGATGAAGTTTATCCGGTTCTCAATACCGAGTTCCTTACTCAGATTTGCAAGTCGCTCTTTTTCAACGCCATCACCAATTATACTCAAATTTAGATTGCTTTCCTTTTTCAAACATTTTGAAAACGCCTCGAGC
>JAGQVC010000089.1 GCA_020438185.1 Bacteroidota bacterium | reverse complement strand
CGAGAGCCGGAAGAAAACGATGAATATTCATGCTTGATTTCCTGAATAATCAGGAGCGGCAAGGTACCACTGAATTCGTGAGATCACCTATCGAACAGGGGAATTTTTAAGGTGCAGGAATTGAAAAAAGGAAATAAAAAATGGGTAAGTTACTTATATCGCACCGCTCAACCGCGTACCCTTGCTACCTTCCGATCCTGGGGGAGTTCAGCAGGAGCTGGTCGTATAAGACTTACCCGCTGCAAAAATAGAAAAATTTAGAATTTATTGGACCTGCTAATTCTTAATCAGCCTGAAATTACCGGAAAATGTGCGGTTTGCCGGCTAAAACGCTGATTATAAGTCCAACAGAAGAAGTTATACCAGCGCTAATATTTCACATAAAATAGTGGATACTCAATATTGAAATGGTGGCTTGTTGCGGAAGCGAAAGCCTTATATTTGCCAAAACTGAATGTATGAGTACAAATTCAAATGCACCCATGATGCCGTCTGCCTCGAAGCATGGTTTTTTCCTGGGTCTGGCATTGATTCTAATGCAGACCATTTTTTACCTGGCCGATATTCAGGTAAATTCCGGTATAGGGTATCTCTCCTATCTGGTGTTAATCGGAGGTTTATTTCTTGCGATTAAAGCCTACCGTGATCAGCATAATAACGGTTATTTAAAATATGGAAGAGCCGTAGGCTACGGTGTTCTGGTTTCGCTTTTTTCGGGTATAATTGCTTCGGTTTTTGTTTTCATTCTTTACGGCATCATTGATCCGGGCTTAATTGATAAGCTTCTGCTTGAATCGGAAAATGCCATGATGGATCAGGGCCTGGATGGTGAACAGCTCGAAATGGCTATGGAAATGAACAAAAAGTTCATGACACCAACCATGATGAGCATTTTTGGTGTTATAGGACAGGTGTTTATGGGCTTGGTATTCAGTCTGGTACTTGCTGTTTTCCTTAAAAAGGAAGATGCCAACACGTTTGAAAACGACACACTTTGAGCCCACAGATTTCAGTAGTTGTTCCTCTGTATAATGAGGATGAATCTATTCCTGAGCTTCTTTCGTGGATTGATCAGGTTATGCGTGACAATGAATTCAGCTACGAAGTAATTCTGGTTGATGACGGGAGCACTGACCGATCGTGGCAGGTAATTACTGAGGCTTCGGCCGCAAATGGCTCTGTTAAGGCTGTGCGTTTCAGACGCAATTACGGGAAATCGGCCGCGTTAAATGTCGGCTTTGCTGAGGCTACCGGAGACGTTGTTATTACGATGGATGCAGATCTGCAGGATAGTCCGGATGAAATTCCTCAATTGTACCGGATGATTACCCAGGAAGGATTTGACCTTGTAAGTGGCTGGAAGAAAAAGCGTTACGACCCCATTTCTAAAACAATACCCACTAAATTATTTAACTGGGCGGCGCGCCGTATGAGTGGTATTATTTTACACGATTTTAATTGCGGTTTAAAAGCCTACCGGCTTGAAGTGGTTAAAAGTATTGAGGTTTACGGAGAGATGCACCGCTACATTCCGGTTCTTGCCAAATGGGCAGGATTTAAAAAAATCGGAGAAAAAGTGGTTCAGCACCGCGCCCGGAAATACGGTATAACCAAATTTGGCTGGGAGCGGTTTATCAATGGATTTCTCGATTTAATCAGCATTACGTTCGTTTCGAAGTTTGGCAAACGCCCGATGCACTTGTTCGGGTTACTGGGTACACTTAGCTTTATCATTGGGTTTATCATAGCCGCTTACCTCACAGTTGCCAAGTTTGCCTTTCAGGCTTACAAAATGACCGACAGGCCAATTTTCTATTTTGGGTTGCTGTTTATGGTTATAGGAACCCAACTTTTTTTAGCAGGATTTTTAGGAGAATTAATTTCGCGTAACGGGTATGAAAGAAATTCGTATCTTATTCGGGAAAAAACAGGGCTACCCGTTCAGCCTTAACGTAAGATGATGATTAAGCGTAATTCATTGGTTTTGCTGGCATTTCCGATTGTACTCGGACTTTCAGGCTGTTCTATGAAAGACGCCGTGATGTGTGATGAATCTGCTGTTGCCGGTCTGAATATTTACGTAAACGACGCGGTAAGCTTCTATCCTGTGATTCAAAATGTGAAGGTTGAGGCGATTTCTCAAAACGGTTCTGAAATTCTTGAAAACCCTATTTCCGAGGGTTCTCCTTTTATTGGTGCCTTCGAAAAACCTGGAGTTTATACCATTATTGTTACTCATCCTGAATACCGGAATGATACAATTTTCCCGGTTATTGTTGAAAAAGGCCGGTGTCATGTAACACCCGAAGTCGTTTATTCACGCCTTCGCAAAAATTAAGAATCCTGTTTATTTAAGATTGCCTTCGCATAGTTTTGCCAACTAAGCCTGGAAGCATACTCTTTTACTTCGGCTTCGGATATCGGGTTGGCTATGCAATTCGCCATTGTTTGAGCGAGGTCGCTAATTTTCATGGAAGCGGCAAGGTATCCGTTTTTACCATTGATTATGGCGTGTTTAAAATGGCCTGCAGGGGTTGCCAATATTGGTTTACCAAAGTTGTAGGCGATTGATTCTACTCCTGATGGCGTTGCGTATTCATAAAAATTAACCACTGCATTACTCACCTGAAAATAACGATGCACTTCCTCGTTAGGAACAAATTTATTGACAAGCACCACATGGTCTGCGATACCCAGTTTTTGAATGAGTTCAAGCGGGCGGTAGTCCTTCTCCTGATCTTTCCTGCGCAGCAGGATTCTTCCCGCGAAGCGGAAAAGCAATTTACGCACTTTAACAGCTAAGGAACGATGATCGACTGTATCCCAAAAAGATTCTCCAACAATAAGCAGGCTTGAATCAGGATGCGATTTGAGAAATTCCGCGAAAGCCTCAATTGCCAAATGAAGGCCCTTGTATTTCCGGATAAAACCGAAAAAAAGGAACACGTTTCGTTTCAAACCAAGGCTCTGCTTTTCACTTGTAACATCGAAATTCTCATGCGACCTGAACATGTCGTAAACCGGATGATACAATCTGATCATCGTGCGAGCATTACCTGATCTGCTTCCAGTTTCGTTAATTTCAATCGGAATTTCAGGCATGAGTTCCCTGAATTCATCAATTGTTATCTGTCCGTGAACCAGATAGGTATCTGCTTTAGAAAGTGCGTTCCGGGTAAAATACCTGTCGGGCCGCCCACCTTCTTTCTGAACCACGTTGTGAACATCAAAAATAATTTCGGTTTCGGGCGACAATTTACGAAGGCATGAAGCCATCCTGCCGAGAGGCAGACCCTGCAAGGCAATTGCCCATTGTATTACCACCATATCCGGCTGTAAAGCCGAAATAAAAGCAGCCGTTTTTTTCCATGTTCCCGGACGGTTAAAATCGGTAAGGTAGTGCACAGGAATTTTTCGTCCTTCGAATGCATCACCAGTGCTGGCTTTATCGACGAAATCGCGCGGAATAAAAGAAGGATACTGCCTGCTCCAGGAAACAAGCGTGACTTCGGCTCCCTGATCATGCAATGCGTTGCAAAGCGACACCGTAAAGTGAGCTATCCCACCTTTGAACCTGGGACCCGGACCGAAAACCACAACTTTCTTCATATCCGTTCAGGAAGCATTTTTCCAGGGATTTGCCACATGCATTTGTCTGAATCCGGCTGCAACTTTTTCAAGCATTTCGTCATTCACAGCATCTATAAGGGTTTCCAGGCTTTCAACATCATCCACTGCAACCTTAAATACCTGTTCGTAAGGCCCCGCCTCGAATTTTACCAGGTATTTATTATTCATATTAAACACAGTAATTCTAAGCTGCGGATGCGGTATTTCGGCAATTACCCTCATGATTGAACAATGCTGATAAGCGAATATTGTTTTTTACCCTTTTGAACCAGCAGATACTTCTGATTGAGGAAATCGGAAATGGAAATACCGGCTGCAGGATCGGTAATTTTTTGCTTATTCAGCGATAGTGCGCCTTGCTGTATCATTTTACGGGCTTCGCCCTTTGATGGAAATACCTGAGTGTGAACAGCCAGCAAGTCGAGAATCGGAATGCCCTCTTTTGCAGCTTCAGATTCAATTTCGTATCCCGGAACTCCTTCAAACACATCGAGGAACAAACGTTCGTCCATGGCAGCAAGTTGTTCGTTGGTACCTTGTCCAAACAGAATAGCGGTTGCTGCCAATGCAGCCTGCAACTGATCCTCGCCGTGCACCAGTGTAGTTATTTCATCAGCGAGTTTCTTTTGCAATTCTCGCATATGAGGCTGAGAACGATGTCTTTCGATGAGGCTCTCAATTTCTTCACGAGGCAAAAATGTAAAAATGCGAATGTATTTTTCAGCGTCTTCATCGCTGGCGTTAACCCAAAACTGATAAAACTGGTAAGGCGAAGTAAGTGAAGCATCGAGCCAAACATTGCCCTGTTCTGTTTTTCCGAATTTTGTACCGTCGGCCTTGGTAACCAGCGGAACTGTGAGTGCGAAAGCTTCACCTCCATCCATTCTGCGAATGAGTTCTGTTCCGGTTACGATATTGCCCCACTGGTCGGAACCTCCCATTTGCAGTTTTGCACCTTTATTTTTCCAGAGCCAGTAAAAATCATAACCCTGAATAAGCTGGTAACTGAATTCGGTGAACGATATTCCGGTTTCAAGTCTCTTTTTAACGGAGTCTTTCGACATCATGTAATTAACTGTGATGTGCTTTCCAACCTCGCGCAGAAAATCCAGCAGACTGAAATTTTTAAACCAGTCGTAATTATTCACGAGTTCGGCTCCATTTTCAAAATCAATGAATTTACGGAGCTGTGCTTCAATGCCTTTAATGTTAACAGCGAGCGTTTCCTCGCTAAGCATTTTTCTTTCTTCTGATTTAAAAGAAGGATCGCCAACCATGCCAGTTGCTCCACCTACAAGTGCAATGGGTTTATGCCCATGCCTTTGCAAATGCATCAACAGAATTATCTGAACAAGAGAACCAATGTGCAAAGACTCTGCAGTAGGGTCGAAGCCGATATAGGCAGTAACCTTTTCTTTTTTCAGTAATTCATCCGTTCCCGGAATCATGTCATGAAACAAACCCCTCCATTTTAATTCTTCAGTCAGACTCATATTTTTTTAGTTATGCGGGCAAATTTAGGCAAAGGCGAAAAAATATTAGTATGAATTGTAAGACCTTTCTGAGCAGAACGGCAATTCGCAATTAAATGTGCGGAAAGCAAAGGCCATAATTTCTGCTGCGCAGGATATTAAGTCTATTATTGCTCTAAAATTTTCTGCCTCTGAATTTGTGATAAATGTACTTTTGCGCATATTCGCATCACGATGGTTCCCGAGTTAAGTATAGTTGTCCCGGTTTTTAATGAAGAACAGGTAATACCTGAACTTTATGAAAGGCTTAAAAAGGTAGCTCAAAAAATTAGTGCGGAACATGAAATTATTTTTGTGAATGATGGCAGCAGGGATGGCACCTTAATTAAACTCAAGGAAGTTTGCTTAAATGATAAGCGCGCTTACTACATCAGTTTCAGTCGTAATTTCGGGCATCAGATTGCCGTTTGTGCCGGTCTGGATTTTTGCCGGGGAAGAAAAGTTGCAATTATTGATGGTGATTTACAGGATCCCCCTGAATTGATAGAAGAAATGTATCAAAAAAGCAGGGATGGGATTGAAGTAGTTTATGCACGCAGAAGGCAAAGAAAAGGCGAGACCTGGTTCAAGAAAGTAAGTGCACATACTTTTTACAAGATAATCAGGAAAATGACCAAGATAGATATCCCTTTGGATACCGGAGATTTCAGGGTTATTGATATGAAAGTTGTTAAAGCCTTACGGCAGATGCCGGAGCAAAATAAATTCCTGAGAGGACAAATTGCGTGGCTGGGATTTAAGTCTGAAGCTGTTTTGTTTGACAGGGATGAGAGGAAATACGGGAAAACCGGATATCCACTTTCGAAGATGCTGAAATTTGCGATTGATGGATTAACAGCATTTTCTGACAAACCACTTGTTCTGGTAACGCGGCTAGGATTATGGGTTTCCTTTATATCGCTCTTAGTTATTTTGTATGCTCTTTACTCACATTTTGTGCTTGAGAGAACTATCACCGGCTGGACATCAATGATTATCAGCAGCATGTTTATCGGGGGTATTCAATTATTGTCTATTGGAATAATCGGAGAATATATAAGCCGCATTAATAGTGATGTTCGCAAAAGGCCATTGTATGTAATTGGCGAAGATAATCTTGAGTCAGTGAATTAAATTAATTCCTTATTCGACCTCGTAATTACTATTGCTCAGCTTATTTTCACATAATTTAAATTGTTTTAATTCAGAATTATTTGGCTTTCGCCGATAATTCAGTTAAATTGAGCCTTTAATTTTTTAACATCATTTTATATGGCTTATTACAAAACAATTGACGGAAAGAAATACGACGGTGAGTTGCTTGAACTGGCTGAAAAGTTAACAAGCGGAAGCGGAGACGGGCGCTTGTCTAAAGAAGATGCAGAAAAATTGCTTGAAGCGGTTAAAGATGGTAATTCATATACTGACATAGAAAAGGACACCATGGCCTATGTTCGTGAAAATTACAAATGGACCGATGCAGCTGATGAATGGTTCAGAGCGGAAATCCGAAAATGGGCTGCTTCGAAATAATAATTAAATCCTGATTTAATCAGGATTTTTTTTGTTTATATAATTAATTACGAATTAAAGTTAATCCAGTCGGGAAAAATGAAACAACCGCTTGTATCTCCAGCTCCGGAGAAAGACGATTTGGAGTTGCAAAAGCTGATAGAGTTTTACAACGAAACGCTGGGCTTCTGTCCGAATAGTGTAAAAACAATGTACCATCGTCCTGCCATTGC
>JAGQVC010000008.1 GCA_020438185.1 Bacteroidota bacterium | reverse complement strand
CAAATTCATTCACCGGAAAATATTCTGCCGGAGGCGGATCTATCCCAACATCAACACTCAGCAAAGTGTCCCCGCCATTTTCATTGTCAATACAAAATGACACATCAACCTTGTCGTTGGTTTCGATATCGCAATTTCGGATACAGAAAGGCCCGTAAACACTTCCAATAACAGAGGGGCTGCTCGAAATAACACGAATATAATAATTGCATCCCGGGGGAATAGGCTGCTGCTGCGGCTGCACAAGTCCGGGAACATTACCTCGTGGAATTGTTCCCGGAGGATAATTGTTATTGTCATTTATAAACCCAAGTACGTTTGGATTAGGTGGAAATAAGCCGTTTGAATCAGATAATTGCGCGATATACGTGTTATTAAGATAAACACCTGTTGAATAGAAAGGAACGTCAATAACACTCCCAATACAAATGGTATCCAGCGGGTTGGATACAACCGGAGGTTCTAAAGTAAAAATCTGGTTTGGACAATTAATTACTTCAATGCAAATGGAAACGTCCGAAACGATTACAGGTGTGATATCGACTCGCATAATCCGAATCAGGTAGCAATCGCCAACATTCAGATTCGTGGGCGTTGGCAATGTGAAAACTGCCATATTGGTGTTTTCGTTGCTCAGCTGGAAAATTCCAAGTGACGTGTAATTTGTAAAATCACCGAACAGGTTCGACAACTGCACCTCATAAAATCCCGTTCCGCATAGCGGGACAGGGTTGCTAAAGAAAATCAACATGCCATCACCACGGCAAACGGGGTTGGGAGTAATTGAATCAATTTCCAGCCTTACATTGTACAATGCCGGTGCAAACCGGCCAACTACACGAATTCCGTCCACACCGAAAGAACCTGTAGGTGTTGTTGCTGCAGAACCATTCGTCCAGCGAAATCCGAACCTTAAGTCATTTTTATTATCAAAATCTTCGTTGTAAAATTCTACAAAAGCCCAGTTTGCCTGACCGGAAAACACGGCATTCGGAACAGCCGTCCATGGACCCCCGTCGGCCTGGTAATAAAGACTTCCTGTTGCACCGGGAGCTCCAACGCAATGAAAAAAGAAGGCGATTCGAACACTGTCAAGACCCAGCGTGCAGAATGGGGTAGTAGAGGCAAAGCGATCGGAAGCAGCCTGAGGGTTGAAGTTGGCATTTGAAACACCCGGAGTTACTGCCGCCAGAGAATCATGAATATGAAGGTAATTACTGAATGGTGCAAAATTGATATTTCCTCCTGTCGTATTTGTTTGATCGGGGGTATTCGGGTAGGTTGGGGCGCCCGAATATTGGTTGTTTACAATCCATTGATTGGTACCTGTATTTGTTCCGACTTCGCCAGCGGTATTCAAACTGAATGATCCGTTTCCATTTTCAAAATCTTCAGAATAAACGAGCGTACTTTGAGCATTTCCTGCAAGTGGGGCAAGTATTAAAAGCGCGAATATGTATCTAATCAGGTAACAATGTTTCATAAGCAAACAGTCCTCGGACTTTGAAAATTCCGATAAAGCTAATTTATATAAAATTGTTTTGGAAACATCAATCAATGAATAAACTATGTGAAGCCGAATTACATTAACTTTACAGATTGATGAGAAAACTAACCACCATTTTTCTTCTCTTAATTTTGCTTCAGCCGTTCAGGCTAAATGCTTCGCATTTGATGGGTGGTGAAATTACCTGGGCTTGCCAGGGTAATGGTTCGTACATTTTTACAATGAAATTGTACCGTGACTGCAATGGCGTTCCGCTTCAATTGCCAGTCGCCCTGAGAGTGCATAACCACCCATCTGTTTCTGGTATTCCGCTTCAGCTGGTTTCTCAAACTGATATTTCTCCGCAATGCAATGGCTTTGGCCCCAATATCACCTGCGGTGGAGGTGGTGATGGGGCAGTTGAAGAATTTGTATTCAGATCCAATCAGGTTAATTTGCCCGGTGTACCTCCTGCTCAGGGCTGGGTTTTTACATTCGATGCCTGCTGCCGGAATCAGGCAATCACAAATTTGCAAATTAACCCAAGTGAAACAGGCTTTACGCTCAGGGCAATCATGTATCCTTACAACGGAACTAACGAATCGCCCTGCTTCGATAGTTCTCCCGTGTTTACCCAGTTACCGGCAACAGTGATATGCGTTGGCAGCCCTTTTACTTACAACCACAACGCATTTGATGTAGACAAAGACAGTCTGCATTATTCATTCGATCAGCCACTTGACTGGCTCGACGGAGCTGCATTTACATCTTCTGCACCTGCAGCAATTCCCTGGGTTAACACTTTCAGTGTGAATTCGCCTTTCCCTTCAATCAGCGGGAGCATTCCGGCCACATTAAATCAGGAAACCGGCGAAATTTCTTTCACCTCTCAAATTACCGGGAACTTTGTTACGGTTGTGCGGGTGGACGCATTCCGTTGCGGACAACTGATTGCATCCATTTTTAGGGAAATTCAGGTTGTAATAATTAATTGCCCGCCCAATACAGCTCCTCAGGTTACTGCACCCTTTCAGGATCCGGGAACCGGTCAGGCTGCTTTTACCACTTCAGTGCAGGCCGGTGATGCTGTTAGTTTTTCAATTACAGCAACCGATACCGAATTTCTTCCGATTGGGGTGCAGCAAACCATTACAGTTACGGCTTCAGGCGGTCAGTTTGGAAACGGTTTTGTTGATCCGAACGCCGGTTGTCCCTATCCACCCTGTGCAACATTAAATCCGGCCCCGCCGGCTGTCCTTCAAAGTGGCGGCTCCATAACATTTAACTGGCAAACCGACTGCAACCACGTGTCGATTCTCAATGATTGCTTTGTACCGGCAAGCACTTACACTTTTGTTCTAACTTTTCAGGATGACGCTTGTCCGACCCCTTCTTACAAAATCGCAACTGTCGCCGTAGAAGTAATTGCACCTCCGCTGCTTGACTCGCCTGAATTACACTGTGTTGACGTTGAGGATAACGGAGATATTTTGCTCAACTGGACGCCTGTCACTGATCCAGACGGTTTTTTTAACAGTTACCAGATTTTTTCGGCCACATCGCCCGCAGGGCCATACACAGTTATTGACAGTATTTTTAATATAAATACAGGAACCTATCTGCATGCCAATGCAGGGGGCAATTCCCAATCGGTGTATTATTACGTTTGTACCCGTTCCGGTTGCGGTGGTATGGTATTATCGCCTGCGGCGGATACGTTGCAAAGTATTTATCTTTCAGTAACAGATGCCGGTTCCGGTGTTATAAACCTGAACTGGAATGCACTTGCACAACCATTGCCTCAGGGAGCACAACTACCATATAATATTGACCGGTCTTATGATCCTGATCCTTTTGTTGCATTTGGCACAAGCAATTCAACTGGTTATCAGGATGATATGGAAGGTTGTTTACAGGAGATTTACTACGAGGTATATATTAACGATGTCTCAGGATGCGTTTCAAGCTCAAACATTGATGGCGGTCCGTTTAGCAACGATGAACCTCCGGAAAGTCCTGTGATTGATTCGATTTCGGTGCAACTTGCAGGTAACCAGGTTTATCTGGGTTGGGAGCCTTCTCCTTCTGACGATACGGATGGATACATAATTTACAGCGTAGCAAACGGAGTAATTACTCCTGTTGATACAATTTACGGGATTAATAATACCTCATTCACAATTACAGGTCAGGACCCTTCGGCCGGCACTTTAACCTATACGGTTTCGGCTTTAGATGTTTGTCTGGAAGAAAGCCTTCCGGCTGACGAGCATACTACATTGTTACCCGACTTTGAACTCAATTCCTGCGATGGAAGTGTAGACTTATTTTGGAATGAATACATTGCCTGGCAGGGTGTTTCGCAATACCAGATTTTGCAGCAGATAAACGGAGGTGTGTTTAATGTTGTTGCTACAGTTCCGGGTTCATCAGTTTCTGTTAATGTGCCGGATTTGGTTCAGGGCGCACAGTATTGTTTTGCAATTCGGGCCGTCTCGGCCGATGGCTCCGCAGGCAGTACCTCTCCTTTGGTTTGTTTTGAGGCCGACGTTCAGGACTTGCCGGATTTTGCATATCTCAGAAAGGCTACTGTGTTACCAACGGGCGCGGCATATTCAGTTTGTAAAATTGATACTGCTTCAGATATTGCTTCTTATCGCGTGCTACGCTCATTTTATCCGGGTAGTGTTTTCGATACGATTTATACAGGTTTTATCCCACCGCAGGTGGATGAAGTTAACTACACAGATTATGGTGTGACCACACAAACACAGAGTTACACCTACGTTTATGAATTGATAGATAAATGTGGTAATGCAAGTGCCATTTCCAATCCAGGCCGCACAATTTTACTTCGGGGCGAGGCTTTGGATGGCTTTGTGAACCGGCTCAAATGGAACAGCTACGCAGAATGGGATGGAGGAGTAGGTAAGTATCGCCTCTTCAGATCACTCGATGGCGGATTTACCTATGAGCAGGTTTTGGAAACACCTTCAGATACTATGCATCTGGATGTAGTTGCCGATCAGGTAGATACGCTTATGACTTTTTGCTATTATGTGGAAGCTGTTGAAGCCCAGATAAATACTTTTGGGGTGCGCGACACCAGCCGGAGTAATAAGGTATGTGTCATTCAAAAACCTACGGTTTGGATTCCTTCGGCCTTTCGTCCCGGCAACCTTGCCGGAAATAATACATTTAAAGCAGTTGGATTGTACGAGAAACTTGCAACCAACCACGTTTTCAGCATTTTTAACCGTTGGGGTGAGTTGCTGTTTATCACATCCGATCCATTTGAAGCCTGGGATGGAACCTACCTGTCGGCGATTGTACCTACTGGCATTTATGTGTATCATCTGAAATTTAACCTGCCCGACGGTACCTATTTTAATAAACGGGGAGCGGTAATGGTATTGGATTAACTTCGGGATTTGTCCGATATAAGGCAAAAAAAAACCTGCAGGAAGCAGGTTACTTTTTAGTTGTCCGACTAGGGATCGAACCTAGACTCTTCTGAACCAAAATCAGACGTGTTGCCAGTTACACCATCGGACAATTGCGGCTGCAAAATTACTAAATGATTTAATATTTCAAATTTTTCATTTGCAATACGCATGAATGTGTTACAGGTTTCTGAATTTCAGAGCAATAAATTGTGTTCAGATACCAATAATGCTTAAAATGCTGAAAACTTTCTTAACAAGGTTAAGATGATTGCGTTGTGTTTTCTATTTTCGTCGCGAATATGCAGGTAAAATCCTGAATTAGATGAAACAATACAAAACGCTCAACAATGTATTTGGCTGGCTTGCTTTTGCAGTAGCCATGTTCACATACGGCTCAACCATAGAACCCACTGCAAGTTTCTGGGATTGTGGTGAGTTTATCGCCACAGCATACAAACTTCAGATTGGGCATCCTCCGGGAGCTCCCTTCTTCATGATTTTAGGTCGCGTAGCAACTCTGTTCGCATTCGGTGATGTTACAAAAGTTGCCATGATGATGAATTTGCTTTCTGCACTGATGAGTGCTTTGAGCATACTATTTCTTTTTTGGACTATTACCCATTTAACACGCAAACTGCTTGTGAAGAAAGGGGAGGAACCCGCAACCGGTGCCTTGTTTGCTATTTTGGGAAGCGGTCTTGTAGGCTCTCTTGCCTACACTTTCTCCGATACCTTTTGGTTCTCTGCAGTTGAAGGAGAGGTATATGCAACCTCTTCATTTTTCACAGCAATCGTTTTTTGGGCCATGCTAAAATGGGAAGAAGTAGCCGATGAACCTCATGCCGACAGATATATCATTCTGATTGCTTACCTGATGGGTATTTCAATCGGTATCCACTTGCTTAACCTTCTTGCCATTCCTGCCATCGCTTACATATATTATTTCAAGAAATATGAGCCTACCAGAGCCGGAATTTTCTATACCGGAGTGATCGGAGCGCTGGTTCTTGGTCTCGTTCAGTTCGCCTTCATTCCGAAGGTGGTTGGAAATGCTGCTGTTTTTGAGCTGTTGTTCACGAATGCTATGGGCATGCCATTCTGGTCGGGAACAATCATTTACATCATTCTGCTTATAGCAACAATTTTTGTTACGCTTTCGGCCACCACAAAAGGTAATGCGCAATTAACCATGGTTTCATTCAGCCTGTTATTAGTGCTGGTGCTTGGTACATATGGGGTTGTGCTCGCTTTAATCAGATTTGCAATCAGATACTTTACAAAACAAAGCACAAGCTTTGTTTTGATTAACACTTTAACACTTTGCATTACTGTAATGCTTATTGGTTATGCCAGCTATGGTATGATTGTAATTCGCTCATCGGCGGATACGCCAATGGATGAAAATAACCCTGAAAATGTATTTACACTGCTTAGTTATCTGAATCGCGAGCAATATGGTACCAGACCATTGCTTTACGGTCAGTATTTTAACGCTCAGCTTCATCCTGAAAAAGATAAGCGGTACACACCGGGCAACACGGTTTATGCACCTAATTATGAAAGCGGTAAGTATGATGTTGTTGCTACACCTAAAGATACTGAAACACCCAATTACGATCCGGAATATTGCACAGTTTTCCCGAGAATGTGGAGCTCTCAGTCGCACCACATTAAGGGGTATAAGACCTGGGCAAATATTAAGGACACAAAAAAGAAACCTTCATTTGGTCAGAACCTCACCTTCTTTTTCAAATACCAGTTGGGCTTCATGTATTTCAGGTATTTCGCCTGGAATTTCATCGGCCGTCAAAATGATATTCAGGGACATGGCAGTATAAGCGACGGAAATTGGAAAAGCGGTTTAAATTTTATTGATGACGGGATGCTGGGAACCCAGGAAAACCTGCCGCCATCGCTTGCAGATAATAAGGCTAACAATAAATTCTATTTTCTGCCTTTGATATTAGGATTAATAGGGCTGGCATTCCAGTATGGTCGGTCAAGAAAGGATTTTTTGGTTGTTGGATTGTTTTTCTTCTTTACCGGCATCGCAATCATTCTGTTCCTGAACCAGTACACCATGGAGCCACGTGAGCGGGATTATGGTTTTGCAGGATCGTTTTATGCTTTCACAATCTGGATTGGTTTTGGCGTCGCAGCCATTTATGAGGGATTGAAGAAATTTGCTCCCGGACCTGTAACGGCTTTGGGTGTTACCGTTTTATGCACGATTGCGGTACCTGGAATCATGGCAAAAGGCGGCTGGGATGATCACAACCGCGCAGACCGCTATACCGCCCGGGATTTCGCCAGCAATTATCTTAATTCCTGTGAAAAGAATGCAATTTTATTCACTAATGGCGATAATGACACGTTCCCGCTTTGGTATGCTCAGGAAGTTGAAGGAGTGAGAACGGATGTGAGAGTGGTGAATTTGAGTCTGCTCAACACCGACTGGTATATTGATCAGATTAAGCGAAAAGCTTATGATTCTGATGCGGTTCCTCTTTCTCTCACTCAGGATAAGTACCGTCAGGGAAAAAGAGATCAGATAATTATTTATGAAGAGGGTGGTCTTCAGGGGTACCAGAATATTCGGGAAATGATGGATTTTGTTGCGAGTGATAATCCTGCTCAGAAATTAAAATACAGCGGGCGTGATTTCGATTATTTTCCATCAAATAAGTTCAGTATTCCTGTTGATTCAGCGCAGGTTTTGGCAAATGGAACTGTTCCACCGGAACTGGCATCAAGAATTGTTAAGACTGTAAACTTCGAAATTGACCGCAATTACATCCTTAAATCAGAATTAATGATTCTTGATTTATTAGCCACTAATAATTGGGAAAGGCCGATTTATTTTGCGATTACAGTTGGTGATGACAGCTATCTGGGGCTTGAGGATTATTTCCAGCTTGAAGGGCTTGCTTACAGACTGATTCCGGTTAAAAATCCTAAAGGAAGAGGGGATAATTACGGTAGAATTAATACCGATAAAATGTATGATAATATCATGAATAAATTCCGCTGGGGAGGACTTGATACCAGTGAAGTTTATATGGATGAAAATAATATTCGCATGACGATGAATTTGCGTAGTAATTTCGATCGTCTTGCGGAGGCTCTTATTGCTGAGAATAAAAAAGATTCTGCGCTTAAAGTCCTGGATAAATCTTTTGTTGTGTTACCAGAGAAAAATGTTCCATATAATTTCTTTGTAGTTCAGCTTGCCGAAGATTATTACAAGGCGGGAGAGACAGCCAAGCCTGATTCCATTATTAAGCATTACGCTGATATTGTTGAGCAGGAACTTGACTATTACTTTAGCCAGAAGCCTGCGATCTACAAGGAGTTTGATTCGGATGCGCAACGCGATATGTCCATTCTGAGGTATATGATCGATATCTGCAGGAGAGCAGGTCGCAAGGAAATGGTGACAGATCTTGATGCACGCTTCAGAAGACTTGAACAGTCATTCTTGTCCAATACCGGAACTGTTTCTGGATCCCGAGACTGATGGGTTATGCGGAAACACTTTTCTTCGGTGTTTTCTATCCCGGTTGTATAGTTCGCCTGCCGGCGGATGAAAACGTGGTGTATCTAACCTTCGATGATGGTCCGCATCCTGAAATAACTCCTTTTGTACTTGATGAATTAAGAAGGTACCAAGCCAAAGCGAGCTTTTTTCTTGTAGGCAAAAATGTGATTAAATACCCTGGGCTTGTTGAGCGTATTTTGCAGGATGGTCACATGATTGGGAATCACTCTATGAATCATGAAAAAGGCTGGAAAACTGCTAAAGATGATTATGTTTCAAGTGTTTTACGCACCGGAGAACTTATTGAGACAAGTTATTTCAGACCGCCATATGCCAAGTGTACAATCGCTCAATTCAGAGCATTAAGGGAAAAATTCCGCTTCGTATTTTATGATGTTTTGGCTCAGGACTGGAAAGCTAATCTTAAAGGTGAAGATTGTTTTAGGCTGGTAATGAACAAAGTACGACCAGGTTCCGTAGTTGTTATGCATGATTCAGATAAGGCTAGAGATAGAATAGTGGTAGCATTACCTCTTATTTTGGAATCGCTGGCTTCCAAAGGCTATGCATTCAGGGCTCTGCCCTGAAGCGCCGGATTTTCGCTCCGGGTATTAAGCATTGATATGTAAATGGGTTTTGTGCATGTTCATTAATCCGGATTGGTTGTCCTCTCGAAATTTTTCATTCCTAAAAAAAGCGTATAACAAAAAACTTTTTTTACTTGCATGTATGGAAGAAGGCAAACCAATTTCAGACTTTGATGCAATCAGGCCTTTCTACGATTCTGAAGTGCCAGCTGCAATTGAGAGATTAAGGCAACAACCTTCATTTCATACTGCTTTAAAATTTGTTTTCCCCGACACTCCTTTAGATAGGTTGGATCAGGCAATTTCCGAAATCAAAACCATAGAAGATTTTCAGAATTTTATTGCGTCTGCAGCGGTAAAAAAAATAATCGAAGTATCCACACATGGAGTTAATATCGGTGGCCTGGAAAATTTGGATGCGAAAAAAGCATTTCTGTTTATTTCGAACCACCGAGATATTGTTTTGGACTCAGCATTTTTAAATTACGAGTTGTATCAGAACAATTTTCCCACAACAAGAATTGCAATTGGAAGCAATCTTTTGCAGCGCCCCTGGATAGAGGATCTAGTAAAGCTCAACAAGAATTTTATTGTGCACCGCGATGTGCATTCGAGGCTTGCTTACGAATATTCAATGCGTCTCTCCGGATTTATATCACATTCTATTATCGATGAGAATATTTCGGTTTGGATAGCGCAGAAAGAGGGGAGAGCGAAAAATGGAAATGACAAAACTCATGCAGGCCTGGTTAAAATGTTCGGAATGTCGGCCAGAGGTGAAGATATACCGGCGTTTTATAATTCCCTTAATATAGCTCCTGTATCAATTTCGTATGAAATTGAACCATGTGGTGGCCTGAAGGCCCGTGAAATGTTCATACGAGCTTCACAAGGGAATTATAAAAAAGAAGATGGTGAAGATTTACGCAGCATGCAAATTGGCATAACAGGCGATAAAGGGAAAGTGCATTTTCAATTTTCTGCTCCGCTTGAAAAAAATAAAATTTCTTCTTGTTTTGAAGGATATTCAAAAAATGATTCGATAAAAAATTTGGCAATTAAAATTGATGAATTAATTATTGGAAGTTATCATTTATTTCCGAATAACTATGTAGCATATTATCTTAAAACAGGCGATAATAGGTTTAATGATTTATTTACCTCTGAACAATTAAATATATTTAATGATTTGATGGATTTTGAGTTGGCTGGGTTTGAGTTTGGATTTGAAGAATTAAAACCGTATTTTATTGATATTTATGCAAACCCGATAATTAATAAAATTAATATCGGGGCAATTTAAATCTCAGGCAACTATTTTTTATTTTAACCTGAAATTAGTGTTTAATAAGATTTAATTCCCAGTCATTTTTAATTGTATTAAAATTTTCTTCAGTTATTTCTATTACATTCTCATGATTTAAATGAATCAGATCATTTAAAAATAATTTTTCCGGATATAATTCACATACAATTTTATGCTCAAGCAGGTATTTGCCTGTTTTTTTATATTCAGTGAAAGAGTTAATGGATTCTATTCTGAAAATAGTATTACCATCGGAATATTTTCTGTAAAGAGGGAAATTCATACTAAATTGAACTATGGTAAAACATTATTTTCACTTATATGTTCGGAGTTTCTAATATTGCAAAAATAGAAAAATGGCAAAATCTGTTTTAGTTCTTGGCGCCGGGTTCTCAGGGCTTTCAGTTGCAACAACTTTAGCTTCTCAGGGATATGACGTTACAGTGTTGGAAAAGCATTCTGAAGCAGGAGGCAGGGCGCGGGCTTTTGAACAAATGGGGTTTAAATTCGACATGGGGCCAAGCTGGTATTGGATGCCGGATGTTTTTGAAAAATATTACAACCGCTTTGGTTACAAAACTTCTGATTTTTATAATTTGATTAGGCTGGATCCTTCATATTCTGTTTTCTGGAGCAAAGATGAAAGAATTGATGTTCCGGCTGATATGGATCAACTAATTGATTTGTTTGAAACCGAAGATCCTGGAAGCGGAATCAGGTTAAAGAAATTTTTGGAGGAGGCTGGTTATAAATATGAAGTTGGAATAAATAAACTGGTGTACAAACCTGGGCGAAACTGGTCGGAGTTTATCGATTTACAATTGATTTCCGGCGTTTTTAAACTGGATGTATTTAGCAGTTTGTCGAAACATGTCAGAAAGGTTACACAGAATAAAAAACTGATTCAGATTCTTGAATTTCCGGTGCTTTTTCTTGGTGCAACTCCCCAAAATACTCCAGCTCTTTACAGTCTGATGAATTACGCAGACTTAGTTCTGGGAACCTGGTTTCCTCAAGGTGGAATGGTTCAGATTGTTGGAGCTATGAAGAAAATAGCAGACGAACAAGGAGTGAAATTTAAATTTGACAGTGCAGTGAGTTCGATCATTCTTGAATCAGGAAAAGTGACCGGAGTGAAGTGCGGAAATCAAATTTATAAAGCAGATGCAGTTGTTTCATCAGCCGATTATCATTACACTGAAAAAAATCTGCTTCCGCCGGAGGCGAGATCGTATTCTGAAAAATATTGGAATTCTCGTGTTATGGCTCCTTCCTCACTAATTTATTACCTGGGAATAAATAAAAGAATAAAAGGTTTATCACATCACAATTTGTTTTTTGATGCTCCTTTTGAGCATCATGCGCATCAAATTTATAAAAAGCCTGAATGGCCTGATTCACCTTTGTTTTACGCTTCAATGACAACAGCAACCGATGCCTCTGGTGCTCCGGATGGAATGGAAAATCTGTTTTTATTGGTGCCTGTTGCATCCGGTTTATCAGATACGTCTGAAATCAGAGAAAAATATTTTCAAATGATTTTGGAAAGAATAGAGAAAATTACTGGTGAAGCAATTACAGAACACATTGTTTATAGAAGGGATTTTGCATATAATGACTTTATTAATGAGTATGGTTCGTTTAAAGGAAATGCATATGGACTGGCCAATACTTTGAAACAAACAGCGATTTTAAAACCCGGATTGAAAAGCAAGAAAATTTCGAACCTTTATTACACAGGGCAGTTGACGGTTCCCGGTCCGGGGGTGCCGCCGGCTTTAATATCAGGACAAGTTGTTGCTGCTGAATTAATGAAGGAGTTTCCATTGAAGAATTAAATAGATGTTTTGGGCAAATAATTTATATCTTGCCCGAAACATTTTCTCGATGGGATTTTTTTTACGTTTTCCTGCATTAGTTGTAATTGCACTCATTTTTCACGCAGATATTAGTGCTCAACAAATTGAAAGGTGCGCCGTAAGGCGCTATGAAGAGTTTCGAATAGCTTCAGATCCTGAATATGCCTCAAGGCGTTTAGCCGCTGCTCAGGAAATTGAGAATTATGCCAGAAACAGCAGTTCACGATTTAACGGTGAAGTTTACAGAATACCGGTTGTTGTTCATATCATCTACAATTCTGAAGAACAGAATATCAGTGACGATCAGGTAGAGCTGCAGATGGAAAGGTTGAATCTTGACTACCGCAGGTTGAATTCTGACGCCTCGCAGACTAGACAGGAGTTCATGCCGGTTGCTGCTGATGCAGGAATTGAATTTTATCTGGCAGATTTTGATCCGGATGGAAATCCTACAACAGGTATTACACGAACAGAAACATCTGTCGGTTCATTCTGGTTAAGCCTCACAGATATGAAGTCCGAATCGACTGGAGGAGTTAACGCCTGGGACGTTAACCATTATTTGAACATATGGGTTTGCAATATGGCAATTCCATTCATAAACACACCTCTGGTTTTGGGATTTGCCACCCCACCTGAAGGAGCTCCAAACTGGCCTGCAAACAGCGGTGCAGAGGAACCGGCTCAGGATGGAGTCGTAATTCATTATGGTGTTTTTGGGCCTACCGGCGAAACAACCGGACCTCTAGCAACAGTCAACCAGGGTCGAACAGCAACACATGAAATTGGACATTATCTGGGTTTACGACACATCTGGGGTGATGGAGATTGTACGGAAGATGACGGACTGACCGACACGCCAACTGCAGCGGCAGCTTCTCAGCAAACCTGCGATCTTAGTTCAAATTCTTGTACTGACAATCCCGACGACCTGCCCGATATGATTGAGAATTACATGGATTATTCTGATGAGAACTGCATGAACATGTTTACTGGTCAGCAAGTAGAAGCTATGCGTTTTGTTATTGAGAATTTCAGGCAGGATTTGTTATTGGGAACAGGTAATGCGTTTGATACCGGCAAACCTGAAATTCTGGTATACCCAAATCCGGCAAATGATCAAATTCAAGTTATGTTTAAAACAAATCATGACGAAGTAACAAAACTTGAGTTAAGAGATTTAAGTGGCCGTATTGTTAAGGAAGACTTCAATAATTCCACGCTCGACGTTTCAACAACTGATTCCGGCGTTTATATGATTCAAATTTGGAGCGGAACAAATTATTTTGTTCACAAAGTAATGATCAGACATTGATTTATATTATTTCAACAGACTGACAATGAATAAGATGCTAATTTGTTGCCCTTGGTTAACAAACTTGATTAATTTGTAAAAGCCTGAGCATATTAAAATTGGCTTAAATGCCGATATTTGAGATGTTCGAACTTTTTTTTATCTGAAGTATCTGATTATTTTTGCCCGTCGCATAACCACATTTCTATGAAAAGAAATATTTACCTGACTCTGTTCTCCTTTAGCTTTTTTGCTTCAGTTTCAGGATCCTTTGCCGGACCTGCCGGGGTTTTAAACCTCGACGCGGAAAAAACTGTTAGCTCAGCAGAAGCAAGCATTCCTGATGTAAATGATATTGCCGGAGCAAATGAAATTATCACACTTCCTGTAACTGGTACACTTTGTTACGGTTCGACAGTTGTTGTGAACTTTGATGCCGGCGGAGTTAACTTTGATCCGGGCAACAGCTTTATAGCTCAGCTTTCTGATCAGAATGGAAGTTTTGCGAGTCCGATAAATATTGGTAACGTTTCGCTAGCCGGAGTTGTTAATGATTCATATGTGTATGCTCTGATTCCTTCCGGTTTGCCAGCTGGGACAAATTACAGAATAAGGGTGAATAGCACTGCACCAGCGATTACGGGTTTGGACAACGGTTCAGGTATTACCATCAACACTTTGGTAGCACCTCCAATTCCATCGGTTAACCTGAATGGTCCAACCGCGTTTTGTTATGGTTCTGCTACAACATTCATTTCTTCCAGCTCCGCAAATGGTAATTTATGGTTTCCTGGTGGTGTAAATACTAATCCATTTATCGGTGTTGTTGATGCAGGCTGTTATTACACGCAAGTTACAGGGGCAAACGGTTGCGCAAGCTCTTCAGTTCCTGTTTGCATCGAAGTTAATGATGCGATTTTTACTTTTCTAGGTTATTATGAAGATAATCAACTAGTAACTACGGCTGACACAACAGTTACAATTTGTGAAGGTGATTCAGCTGAACTTGGAATTCTTATTCAGGGAGGAACGCCTCCTTTTGATATATTTTATACACCTGACGGATTTAATTTTGTAACAGTAAACGATGTAGGGACGCTGATTCCAGGTTCTCAACCTGCAACATATGCTTACCAGTTTTACACTTCTGACCCCGGCTTTTATCAGGTAATTGGAATAACAGACAACTTCCCTACAAATTGCGGATCAAATGGTAATTCAGGTTTAGTGACCATTCAAACAGCACCTAGACCTGTAACTGACTTCTCATACATTCCGTTTTGCGGACCAGTTTCGGGAGCACCAGTTCTGTCGCCTGAGTTTGAAACAGGAGGAATGTTTTCTTTCGAAACAGATCCTGGTGATGGGGCTTTAGTTGATGCCAACACAGGTATTATTACTAATGCGGTTAATGGTAGTACATATAATATAATGTATACCGTTGTTGGTGATTTTTGTGAAAGTTCATCTGTAACGGAAGTTACAGTAAATACTTCTGATATCACCGGCTTTTCAATTGATCCTTTTTGTTCCAACAACAGTTCGGAATTGCCTGTTACTGAATTGGGTTTTGCTCCAGGTGGAACTTATTCATTCACAAATGCTCCTTCCGATGATGCTGAGATTAATTCAGCAACAGGTGTAATCTCCGGAGCTTCCGGTAATACTACATACAATATTACATATACGTCTCCTGCAGGAGTTTGTCAGGCTAACAGTAACGCTGATGTAACTACACTTGAAAGTCCTGTAGTTGACGGAACAATTGAGAATACTATTTGCGCAACTCCAATTGGATCAATCGAAGCCACTGCAAGTGCCGGTATGCCTGACTATACTTTTTTATGGTCAACCGGTGATGAAACTGCACTTATTTCAGAGCTTGCTGCTGGTGCATACACAGTAACTGTAACCGACGCTAACGGTTGTACTGCCGATAGTACATTTACAATTGTTAACACGGATGAACCAGAGCTTGAACTTCAGGTTACCGATGCCAGCTGCGCTGCTGATAACGGAAGCATCGATTTGATAATTACCGGAGGAAGCGGCAATTTTGAATTCATTTGGACCCCAGGTGGAGAAACAACTGAAGATATAGCTGATTTGTCAGAAGGAGCATACTCAGTTCAGGTAACAGATCTGACAACAACATGCGTTGTGAATGGCTCTGCATCAGTTGAAAACGCTAATTCTCCAGAGATTACTACAGATGTAGTTAATTCATTATGTAATGAATCAATTGGTTCAATCACTGTAAATGTAGCTCCCGGAACTGGTACAGGTCAGATTTCTTATTTATGGTCAACAGGTGATACTACTTCATCTATTATCGGCTTAAGCAGCGGGTCATATTCAGTTGTAGTTTCGGATGAAGGTGGTTGTGAAATAGAAATATCTGAAACAGTGATTGATGAGAATCAGTTTCAGGCAGAAGCTGTTTCGCAGAACCCGACTTGTGCGAATCCAAATGGCGGCTCAGTTACAATTGATATAACTGGAGGAAGTGCTCCTTTTCAATTTGCCTGGTCTCCCAATACTGACGAAACAGGTTCATCAGCATCTAATCTGGCAGCTGGAACATATACTATTATTATTACTGATGACGCAACTTGCCAGCAAACTGTTGAAGCGACATTGGCTCCGGTTAATTCATTGACCCTGGAACTTGTTGCATTAAACTCGACTTGCGGCAATAGTGATGGTGGTGTTGATTTAACTGTTAATGGTGGATCCGGTACATATATATATGAATGGAGTAATGGATCTGATTTGGAAAACCTGGCAGGAGTCCCGGAAGGAGAATATTCAATTACTGTTACAGATGCAGCTGACAACACTTGTGTGGCAGAAAGTTCAGCTCAGGTAACTAACAGCAATGAGCCAAATATTGAACTCAGTGTAAGTCCTTCTTCTTGTATTTCCACTTCAGGTGCGATTGATATTACGGTTACTGATGGAACTGGAGATTACACATATAGCTGGACTGGTCCGGACGGTTTCACTTCTTCATCAGAAGATTTATCTGATTTGTCAATTGGTACCTATAACCTGGTTTTAAATGATAACACCTCTGGATGTGAAGTAACCGCTTCTGCACAAATTACTTTAGATAATCCACCAATTATTACTGCAACCAAGGTGAATACTACCTGCGGTCAGAATAACGGTATCATTGACATTACAATAGTAGGAGGAACAGCGCCAATTGATTTTGAATGGAGCGATGATAATACAGCTACCCTGGACAGAATTAATTTGCCAGCAGGTGATTATACTTTAACATTAACCGACTTAAACGGTTGTTCTGATGATTCAACTTTCACAATTGCTCCAAGTGTGGCCATCGTTGCAGAGCTTGTTTCGGTTAACCCTACATGCAACAGCGATACAGGTAGCATTGATTTGACGCTGACAAATGCGACAAATCCAATCACTTATAACTGGACTCTTGACGGCAACGCATTCGCTTCCACACAGGATCTTTCTAATCTTGCACCTGGAGAATATTCTGTAACTGTAAATGATGGAAACGGATGTACGGCTAATGAAAGTGTAACGTTGATTTATGAAAATCAGCCAACTCTATCTTTTAATACCGAAGGTACAATATGTGGTTTGCAAACAGGATCAATTGATCTAACCGTAGAAGGAGGAATAGGACCTTTTGATTATTCATGGGATGGACCTGAAGGTTTTTCTGATAACGTTGAAGAT
>JAGQVC010000088.1 GCA_020438185.1 Bacteroidota bacterium | reverse complement strand
TTATCAGACCAAAGTAGTAAATTGATAATATATATGTATAAAGTTAGATTAAATATTAAAAATCAATCTACCTTCTTCAAACTAACCAAAATATGCTTAAAACCGTGTGTTATTTAATAATCTCTTAGAAACCGCTTCTTAAGTTTGAATTTTTGATTTCTTCACTTTAAACTGAATTTGGAATTTCCGAACAAATGCTATTTTTTGATTTGCATAAATGCTATAATCAAATCGATAGATAGCCATTTTTTTTTTTTTTTTTAACGCGACATCGGCAAATTTCGTTTCAACTTTGTAAAACCTTAAAGGCAATATTTCTTCCAAGCCCGGCCCCAAATGCAAGCTTGCCCCATACCAAGGCCAGATTTTCCAGCACCGGTTCTAGCTCTGGCCCTCCCAAATCAAATGCTCTAAACCCGGCATCCTCGGCTAAACCAAGCACAATTTTTTTATCCTCAGGATACTCCCCGCAAATGAAAAGGTCGGCTACTGTATCACCATAGTGTGGGTTATCCATATTTTCAGCTCCTATCATATTGAATGCTTTTACTATATGGTCATTCCCATTTGCACGAATAGCATCACCGGTAGAATCAAACCCGGCAGGTTTTCTAAAAACTGCGTTCATCGCATCTATCAGCACTTTATTACCAGTATCTCCAAGCAACCTCACCGCATCAAATGCCTGATCGGCCGGAACGGCAAGTAAAATAACTTCGGCTTTGCTCGCTGCAACTTCGGGTGCATGCGCCGAAACCAGTTCCTCGTCCATCTGAACCAATGCCCTTACGTGGTCACTCAAGGGGTTTCTGGTTCCGAGAAAAATCCGGTGTCCTTTACGCATCCAGGCTTTGCATAAACCTCCGCCTATCATTCCGGTCCCAATAATTGCAATATTCATTTCCATGTTAATTTGTGGCTAATTTAACCAAACAGCTGAATCTCATTCACGGTTTTGTAGCTTTGTGCCAATGCTAAAAATTGCCATTTCATTCTTGTTTGCTGTCGCAACGATTTCCTGCGCTATTGCGCAGAATAACATGGGAATTGGAACTTCCAGCCCCGACCCAAGCGCCAAACTTCATATCCTATCTGATAATTCCGGATTGCTGATTCCATCAATGACAACCCAGCAAAGAGAGGCAATTGCCAATCCTGCAAACGGTTTAATGGTTTTCGATACCCAGGATTCTTCATTCTGGTATTTTGGGGGTTCGCTTTGGACAAGAATGAGCGCCGACAATGACCCCGCCCCGGAACTTCCCGTTGAGCGCATATTTTCTAACCTCAACCAAACGGGAATTGCCGGAACAAACGAAACCACAATCGGTACTGCAATCATACCGGCTTCAGAAACCACCACCGATGGCGCCTGGATAGAGCTGCATGCCTTTGGAACGATAAGCACCGATACCGGAATGATTATCACCCAGATAGAAAACGTAATTCTCAATTTTGAAATTAGCGGATCGGGCAGCTGGGAACTCCGTGTGCGCTTCTACAGGTTCGACTCACTGAATATGAAAGCCTCGGGCACTCTATATCACAACGGCATTTCAAATACGCAAACAGCTTCCGGTGCACATAACTTTAACTCCGATGCCACACTGGGAATCAAAGCCTCGCAAACTAATGCCGTTCTTAACGGCATCAGCCTGGAAGGCTTTAGTATTTTAAGATCGCGCTGATTACATTTTAGAAAGCGTTTCCAAAACCCAGGCTTTACCCCATTCCGTCAGTTCTTCTTCTGTCCACAATTCAGGATAAAAAATGCGTTTCTGGAAACGCGGTGGCAGATATTTTTGCCAGTTAGTTCCACCTGTTGCGCGAATGTCTTCAGGGTCCTTTTGTAAATATCTCACAGCGCTTTTGTAATGCGATAAAGGCCAATTTACATTAACATGTACATCCAGTTCGCGAAGTGCTGCCTTTAATTCAGAAACATCCTTGCCGGCAGCTTCAAACTCGGTGTATTTTGTTGCCAGCGTTCTCCCCTGAAGCGATTCCGCAAGGCTTATCAGTTCGTCGCTGTATTTTGCTTCGAATTGCTGCAGAGTAAGCGTTTTCTTGCCCGTCGCCAGCTCTGTGGCACCGGCCTTCCAATATATATATGAAAACTGGTCACGGATATTTCTATCGCTTTTACTGAATTTATCCCGGTGGTCTTTATCAACCAGATGAATGAAATCGGTTGCGTAAATCTCGACCATCCGGTATTGAGCACTCTGAAAGCCTGATGCAGGCAAGAGGGACATTCTGAATTTAAGGAACTGAGCCGGATCCATTCCATCTACCATAACTTCAAATGAAAGGGTAAGATTTCTGAAATATCGGTTTACCCGCTTAACGCGGGATGTCACGAATGCAACATCGTCGGTAGGCGAAAGACAAACCTGCTTAAGCTCATGCAAGCTTAATTTAAAATACAACTCTGTAATCTGATGATACATGATGAAAATTTCTTCATCAGGGAAACTTGTCCTCGGACTTTGCAGACTTAGTAGCGTGTCCAGATGAATGTAATCCCAGTAAGTCAGATAATCGGCATGCAACAGCCCGTCCAGATAAGAAACCAGATCCTGCCCCATGGCAGCGTACTTATCCTGCAATTGCTTAACCCGACTCAGAATGTCCTCTGATAATTCCATAATTCGGCTTTTTAATTTTGAGAATGCGACAAACATAGGCATTCAGTTTCATAGCTTTTATGATATTAGTCAGAGAATGAAAGTCCTTGATCGTTCAGTTTTGAATTGGGCTTACTGTAAACAATAAAAAATCCCCTGAATCAGAACATGAATGCCTGTTTCAGGGGATTGTGAATAAAATGAATAGCCTATTTTTCCACCGCAAGAGTATGAGCCAGACCGCTATAGCCTTTCAGGTCCATTTTAATTGACCCAACCAAAACATCTGCCTGAAGGCGAACAGGTACCCGGTTCATATCATCACTTACCCACATAGTTAAATCTTCTTCTTCCTTAAACACGCGACCTTCCTGAATCATAGGACGTATTTTAATGCATCTGATTTTACCTGCTTTCGTTTTAATGGTTTCCCGGCCAATAAATTTGACCTGCATCGGAAAAACTTCTTCATCAAAAAAGGTCTGAACTGTCACCACATCACCAGGTTTAATATGAGTTAAGTCGAGACTTCTGGCGTAATAAAATGCTGATATAATATCATGCGTTGCATCAGGCACTTCGAATGTGGCCCCGCTTGTATTGCGCCCTTTATCGGTGCCGCTTCGTTTTACCTTCACCTTATTACTTGTCTGGTAAAAGTTGTAATCCTGATTAATTATGAATCCCCCTTCATCCACGCGGCGCAAAAAGAAATGAGGAAGGAGGGTTTCCTCATCCATCCAGGAATCGTATCTGTCGCGCACTTTAAAAAACCAGTCAAAAGCACTTTTGGTGCTGCCGGTGCCAACCACATGGTAGGTTTTGTTTGATCCAAATTTTAAGGTGTCATGAGTTACTCTAATTGTTGCCTCACCAGCGTCAATAAGTCCGTAATGAACCCTGTACTCGAGTTGTTCGCCCCGTTTAAAGGCCTTGTTTCTGGAAAGTGTCTGTGCCTGAACTACCGTTGTCGCAATAAGCAATGCAGGTAAAATTGCCTGAATAATCCGCATAATCCAAAAGTTGAATTGATGGCTCCCCGGTTTCAAAGCGTATGCCACAGCAATCAGATGTACCGGGCTTCAAATACCTCTGCAAAATGAGCAGCCAGTTTATCGATAACGGAACTCATGTTTTGATTGTTGCCTAGCTCTGTCTGCATTGAACTTACATCTTTGTCACGAATCCCGCAGGGCACAATATGATTGAACAGGGACAGGTCGTTATTCACATTCAATGCAATGCCGTGCATCGAAACCCATCTGCTGCAGCGAACGCCCATTGCACATATTTTTCGGGCATCCTCCCGATCAGCATGAATCCAGACACCGGTATAACCCGGATATCTTCCCGATTCGATTCCGAATTCCTTCAGAGTTCTGATAACTGCTTCCTCCAGATTACGCAGATACAAATGGATATCTGTAAAAAAGTTCTCCAGATCCAGAACAGGATACATCACAATCTGACCAGGCGCGTGATGAGTAATATCGCCACCTCTGTTGGTCTTAAAATACTCAATGCCAAGCTCATCCAGTTGAGGTTTGCTTAAAAGGAGATTATCCTCTGTTCCACTTTTTCCAAGTGTGTAAACTGCCGGATGCTCACAAAAAATAAGGTAATTTGGCGTTTTAACCTGCTCGTCCCGGTTTCGGTTGGCCAATTTTATCTCAACAATTTTATCAAAAAGTAATTCCTGAAACTGCCAGGCTTCCCGGTAAGGCATTAAGCCTTTATTTATTATCTGAACCTCCCGGTTCGGTTTCGGGTAAATCATTCAAGATGAGATAGCTCCTCTTTTAATTTGAGAATTACATTAATTTCATCAGCATCCACATTACGTTCATCGGAGGCATACCACGAAATCCAGTCACCCAGATTAATCCACCAAATAGTTCTTTCAACGCGGTTGTTGCCTTTCGAACGAAGTTCAATTGTTCTTCCGGCGAAGCCGTAAACTATATTTTTTACAATATCTGCCCTTTTGGAGACACGATAAAACTCATCATCGTTTCGAAGAAACAAAGCACTGATTTTCGGCGTTTTTTCAACCCATCCCACCAATTCGTTGTGGTTCATTTCGGGGATAACATGATGCCAGCAGAGCATTTTGGCATTTTCGTTCAGCTGCTGTCTTAATCTTACGGCAACCGATTCGTATCCCGGGCTGGTGTAAAGCACAGGCAAACTGTAACTTATCGCTCTTGCAATTGATTCAGCTTCGAGCCTTATTTCGCCCTGGTGTTGTTCAATCAGGCCTGCGGCCGATTCGATTTGCTGCAATATTCCCCTGCATTGACCAATGGTTTCCATGATACCGCAAAGCTGAACCAGTGAATAACCCAGACAGGCTCGCGGAGCAAATCCTCCAGGAATAACCAGATGGGGAAGATTCTCTTTTCGGGCAATTTCAAGGACTTCCCCGCCCGATGTAATACAGGCAATGCTGCAACCACGTTCGCAAGCCTGCTTCATGGCATACAAAGTTTCTTCTGTATTTCCCGAATAGGATGATACAATAACAAGAGTATGACTTCCTGCCCAGGCAGGAAGGAAATAATCGCGTGAAACAACCACCGGCACCGTTGCTGATTCGGAGCACAGTTCAGAAACAATGCTGCCTCCAATACCTGAACCACCTAAGCCGGTAATTAATATGGATTGTATTCCTCCGGCTTCCAGCCTGAAGTCTGATTCTTTGAAAATCTTCAGCGCATCTATCAGTTGAGCAGGAAATCCTTCGATGAGTTCTTTCATCAGGTATTGAATAGGTGTTAAAATGAGGCGGCTAAAATACGGTTCATTTAAGAATTAATCCAGATTAGACTTCATGAACAAAATCTGTTTTCATTTAATTTTTTCCGGGACACTACCATTTTCATGTTTGAATACAAGTGATTCCCACTGCTACCTGGTCATCACGCCTCAATGAAACCCGATTCGACCATCATTTTCGGGATGAATTATGAAGCGAAAAACGGCAGATAAAAATCCAATCCGTCAAGATATCTGCACTTTCAGGCAAAATGTATTGTGCTGAATATGTGTTGCTTGGCAATTATTTAGCATTCTGTTGTAACTAAACAGGGTCTGAAATACACTTAGGGAAAACAAACAAATATTATTCATTATGAAAGCTTTATTAGTTCTTCCTCTCGCTCTTCTTTTATCAACTGCTGCCTCGGCTTCAGTTTCCGGATCATTTAGTGATTTTGGTAAAAAAGATAAAAATCAATTCTTAAATAAAATATTCCGTCCCGGCATCGAGAAACATTTCGGTTTTGGGCCACAGTCAGCAGGTCATGCTGTGTTGTTAATCAATGTAGACGGCAATGGTAAGCCTGAGATACTTGAAAGTTCAGTTTCTTCAGATGAAATGGAGACATATATAAATGATAAATTAAAAGATTATGATTTCAGAACGATGGAGAATCAAACCATCAGACTGGTGATTGATTACCGTAAATAAGCATTCCAAGATTAGTTTTCTGTTCTTTATTATCCGCGTTTAACCCGCTGCTCAGGCAGCGGGTTTTTTGTGCATCAAAGTCTGTAAATTGCTTTGAATTAACGCAGGAAGCGGGATTAAATCTGACGTCCTTCTCCAAGTTTATGCGTTTGACCTGATTGTTTCGAGCTGGAAAAACCTTTCCTAAACAGCTGATTTAGTGTTCGATGGATTTTACATTAAATATTCTGTTTGCATGTTGGTTCTTTTTCTACTTTTGCATCGCGATTTAAGACCCTGAAATTCATGGCCGGAAGCAACAGATTCAACTCATTTTCAAGTATGCTGCGAGCGTTCATTCTTTTGATATTTACCACAATCAGTCAGATTTCATTCGCTTCAACCGAAGAAAACCACGGTCATAAAGCAGAGTTTGATCCCGGGCACATGATTACCGAACACATTGCCGATGCTCATGACTGGCATCTTTGGGGGCACACACATATTCCACTTCCGGTAATTCTGTACACACCGCAGGGTATTGAGATTTTTTCATCTTCCAATTTCAGAAATCACGAAACGCATTCATTACAACCTTATCAGGGTAAACATTACACCTATGTGCTGGAAGATGAGGAAATTTATGTTGCAAATGCAGAAGGTGAAATAAACGAAAGCCTTTCGGCAGGTATTCTGGACCTTTCTATTACGAAAAATATAGTTACCATTTTTGTGGTAGCCCTGCTGATGCTTTATGTATTTATTTCTGTGGCAAATGCCTACAAAAAGCGTCCGGGTCAGGCACCTAAGGGTTTGCAAAGCTTTATGAGAT
>JAGQVC010000087.1 GCA_020438185.1 Bacteroidota bacterium | reverse complement strand
ACTTCTTGTAACCGGTGGTACACTCATTATCGGTTGTCTTCTTGTCGTTAACCGTGAGATTACTCTAGGTCAGTTCGTTGCTTCAGAAATAGTCATCATTCTTATTATGGGCGCGGTTGAGAAAATAGTTCTCAATCTGGATATTATATACGATGTGCTTACGGCAGTTGAAAAAATTGCTCAGGTTACCGATCTTCCACTCGATAAAGGTCAGGGTATTTCTCTTCCGGCTTCTTCCGCCGCAGGCGGGATAAAATTGCAAGTGCGAAATCTCAGTTTCCGTTATCCATATTCCGATAAAGCCGTAATTAACAATCTTGACTTCGAAATTCATCCCGGAGAAAAGGTATGTATAACCGGCTTGAGTGGATCCGGTAAATCAACTCTGTCAAGCCTTGTTTCAGGCTTCTTTACCAGTTTCAAAGGAAGTATAACAATCAACGAAATCCCCTTACTCAGTATCAGGCGCTCCGATCTTCACGAATTTATTGGCGGTAATTCTGCACAGGATGAAATTTTTGGAGGCACAATCGATGAAAACATCAGGTTGGGCAACAAATCCATAAGTCACCAAATGGTTACTATGGCCCTCAATCGGGCCGGGCTTGCTGAAGTTATCATGAATTTACCGGAAGGCATTTTTACCAAATTGCTGCCGGGCGGTAAAGGACTTGCAGGCTCGGTAATCCGCAAACTACAGCTGGCCAGAGTGTTGGCAGCGGACCCTAAGCTGTTAATTTTCAACGACTATTTCGACAATCTTGAAAAGGAAGAAAAACAAAAGCTTATTGAATCGGTTTGCAACGAACGGGCAGCACAGTCACTTCTGGCTTTCAGCACCGACCCTGAATTAATGAAAAGCTGCGACCGGGTACTCATATTGTCTGAGGGCGGGATTAGTGCCCGGGGCAAGTTTGAAGACCTTCGCGACAACCCGGTTATGAAACGAATTCTCAACGGTTAAGACGTAAAAATATGTTACACATTTCGCCCGAATCAGTAGAGAAGGAAATTCCGGTAAATAAGCTTTACTCTATACGACTTGTAAGCACTCCGCGTACAGGAAAAATTGTAACCTACTGGTTACTGGGTATTTTGCTTTTATTGCTGGTTATTCTTTTTATTCCCTGGCAGCAAAACGTGAACGGAAGTGGTCAGTTAACAGCCCTCTCTCCGCAGGAGCGTCCCCAAACAGTTCAGTCACCAATTGCGGGAAGAATAGATGACTGGTTTGTGCAGGAAGGTCAATTCGTTAAAAAGGGTGACACAATTCTGGTTCTTACAGAAATCAAGGAAAAATTCCTTGACCCTGAACTGCTGCCACGTTTAAGGGAACAGGTTGCTTCAAAAGAAGGAGTAATTCAAAGCACTTTTGATAAGGCAGGTGCCTTAGATAATCAGATTTCGGCCCTTCGAAGCAGTGTAATTCTGAAATTAAGGCAGGCAGAAAACAAAGTTGTACAGGGTAAACTTAAAGTAAAATCCGATTCAATTGATCTGGTTGCTGAACAGCTAAATTTTGCGATTGCTGATACCCAGTTAACCCTTGGAAAAAACATGTTTTCCAAAGGGTTAATTTCCCTTACCGAGTACCAGAAACGTCAGGAAAAGTTCCAGTCAAGCACGGCCAAACTAATTTCCCAGGAGAATAAACTTCTCGATTCAAAAAACGCACTCCTGAATGCCCAGATAGAACTAAATTCAATCCGCGCCGAATACCAGGAAAAAATAGCTAAGGCCGAGAGCGACAGAAGCGCAACATTAGCTTATGTTGCTGAAGCCGAAGGGGACCTTGCGAAGCTCGAAAATGAATATTCGAGTATGCTGGTTCGAAATACATTCTATACCATACGTGCTCCGCAGGACGGATTCGTCGTTAAAGCCGTTCGTGTAGGATTAGGCGAAAACATCAAAGAAGGAGAACCTATTGTTACTATAATGCCTGCTAATCCTAAGCTGGCAGTCGAAATGTACGTTAAAGCCATGGATACTCCGCTGCTACGAAAAGGCCAAAAAGTCCGTGTGCAATTTGACGGTTGGCCTGCAATCGTTTTTGCCGGCTGGCCCAACGTAAGCGTTGGTACTTTTGGAGGAATAATACAGGTAGTTGATTATGTGGAGAGTGCCAACGGGAGTTTCAGAGTTCTGATTGTTCCTGATCCGGAGGATGAGCCATGGCCAACGCAAATAAGAATGGGTTCGGGCGTTTATGGTTGGGCAATGCTGGATAATGTTCCCATCTGGTTCGAAATCTGGCGACAGCTCAATGGTTTCCCGCCAAATCTCCCTGGCGATGCCTTGTCGCCTGCAACTGCCTCTGATTCCAAAGACAAAGCCCCGAAAAAATAAAATGAGGCAGGTTTTTCTTTTCGCGATCATTTTAATGGGCTTGCCTGCGGGAGCTCAGGTATTGAAGGAGTTTCCTCTCAGTGCGGTGTACTCCATTGTCATGGAAAATCATCCCGTTGCTCGTCAGGCCTCGATGCTTCCCGATCAGGCAAAAGCCGAAATCAGAGCTGCACGGGGAAGCTTCGATCCCAAATTATCGGTGTTTTTTGATGAAAAGGATTTTGATGGCAAAAAGTATTGGAACCGGCTTGATGGGATGCTTAAAGTGCCTGCATGGATTGGGGATTTTAAGGGTTCATTCGAAAGAAACCGTGGTAATTATATTAGTGCTTACGACAATACTCCGTTAAGTGGTCTGCTAACCGCAGGATATTCACTGCCAATTGGAGCAGGTCTGCTCATTGATGAACGTCGTTCAACGCTTCGACAGGCCCGGGAATTATCAAAAATAAATGCAGCAGAACAGGTAAAAGTTATCAATAAGCTTTTGCTGCAGGTTGCCGTAGATTACTGGAACTGGTATCAGGCGTATCGCCAGCTAACCTTTGTAAACGAAGCCTATCAACTTGCTGATATTCGTTTTGAAGCGGTAAAGGAAATGTCCCGTCAGGGCAGTCAATCTGCCTTAGACACTGTTGAAGCGTACTCCAATCTGCTCACCAGGAATGTGCAACTTATCCAGTCCCGGGTTGAATATCTGAATGCGGGCCTTTTGCTGGCAAATCACCTTTGGGATCCTGATAGTCAGCCGGTAGTTCTCGATACGCTTGCTATTCCTCAGCGTATTTCTTCAGAAAGCCTTCGGCTTGATAATAACACGCTGGATTCTTTAAGAACGTATGCGCTGGAAAACCATCCCGAATTGATAAAGTTAGGAGCTAAGATCAATCAGCTCGAGATCGAAAAACGATTCAGGGCAGAAATGCTGAAGCCAAATCTGACACTGGAATACAATTTTTTGCAGTCGGGTGTTGGCAACGTAAGCATGAATAATGGCTTTTTTATGAGTAATTACAAAGCCGGATTTCAATTTGAAATGCCCCTGTTCTTAAGAAAGGAAAGAGGTAAATACCAAGGCGCGAAAATAAAGCTGAGTCTGGCCGAACTCGAACAAATTAATACCAGAAGACTAGTAGAAACTGAAGTTTTAACCAGATACAATGAACTGAAGAATTTTGAACAACTATTCTCCATTCAAAGTCTCACGTACGATGCTCTCAAAACAATGGTTGTTGGAGAGCAGGAAAAATTCAGAAATGGTGAAAGCTCTGTATTTGTTATAAACGCGCGTGAAACCAAATTGATTGAAGCAGGAATGAAACTCGCTGATTTTGAATCGAAATATGCAAAATCAATTGCTTACCTTTACTGGGCATCAGGGCAAAACACTTTAAATATCCCTTAAAATGGCGAACTGGAATATTATTCCACCTCAATCTGCCGAACATTGGGAAAAGCTTTATGAGCTTAGATATCGGGTATTGCGCAAGGACTGGAATCAAGCGCCCGGTTCCGAAATAGCACCGGATGATGACGAAGCCATTCACGCCATAGTTTTTTCAAACAAGCGCCAGGTACTGGCGTGTTGCAGAGCTCATCGAAGCGGAGATGCTCAGATTCAGTTGCGGTATATGGCTGTTGATCCCGCGTTCCGCGGATATGGCCTTGGCAAAGCACTGTTAAAGTACATTGAAAAAGTTGGAGCAGACCGGTATGAACCGGTTCATCAGATTATTCTGCACGCCCGGGAAAATGCAGTTCCATTTTACGAAAGGAATGGATATGATGTTATTTCTCCATCCCATGTGCTGTTCGGAACCATTCAACATTTTCTGATGATGAAAACCCTTGTGTAAAAAAACGTTTTTGATTAAACCAAATGAACGATATTTGTTCAACGAAGAAAAAAGAACCATTATGATTAAATCGATTGTATTAGCCACTACCCTCCTGTTTACAGGAGTTGCAGTGAATGCACAAACTACTGAAACTGCGCCTGCCGCGAAAAATACTCGCGCAAAACGTCCCATGAATGCTGAAGACAGAGCTGTACGAATTCTTAGAATGATGTCTTCAAAAACAAACTTGTCTGATGCTCAATCGGCAGAAGTGAAAAAGATTCTTCTTGAACGTGAGCAGGTTAAAGTGGATGCCAGAAATGAGGATGGAACATTTAATCCGGCGAAAAAAGAAGAGGTTAAGGCTGCGAATAAAAAAGCAAATGAAGATCTTCAAAAAGTACTTACTCCTGAGCAATGGACTAAGTGGGAAGCATTCAGAGCTGAAGTAAAGCAACGCCGCGCAGAGAAGAAAGCCGATCCAAATAAGGGAGATATGAGAGCTCCTGATGCAGAAGAAGATTTTTATTGAAAATTCACTCTTTTCAATAATTGAAAGCTTAAAAAAACACCCTGATTTCTCAGGGTGTTTTTTTATGGTATAAAATTCGCGATGGGTGGCGCCCTATCTTCCGAAATGTTAAACAAGTATATTTTTCTTCAGTCCTTTCAAGGACCGATTCTTCTTACTTTTGCTCACATGAAACCTTCAATTCGAGCCGTATTATCTGGAGTTTTCCTGATTCTTTTTGGTTACGGACTTCGCGCACAACAATTAAATCTGAGCAAATTCCGTGTTGAAAGGCTGGGAACCGACGGATTAATTTATGTGTTTGAAGGCATGCAGGATGAAAACGGAAAACAAGTCATTCCCGCAAACTACGATTACATATGGGAATTCTCAGATAGCTTAACATTAGCCCGAAGAAGAATTGATATAGGCACATCGGATAACGAGGGTGCCTTTTCTTATGAAGTAATTTCCAATAAAGGCTACTTGTATTATGAATTTCCCGACTACCTCGTTCCCGAAAATTTAAGCGAGGGTTTAATCCGTACCTGGAATTCCAGAATCGGGAAATATGGCTTTCTGGACACACGAGGTAAAACTGTCGTTAAATTTAATTATGATAATGCCCGCGATTTTTCTGAAGGTTGGGCAGCAGTTAAAAGGAACGTTAAATCGCATTGGGATTACATCGATTCTCAAGGTCAGAATAAAACCAATTTTTCTTTTGATGTAGCTTATTCATTTTCAGAAGGTCTGGCAGTTGTTAAATTAAACGACAAATTCTCCTACGTAAATAAAGGCGGTGTGCTAACACCAATTAACGGTGATTATATCCAGGTTTTTGATGTTAAAGATGGCTTCTCCATCGTGACTGCTGAAAAGAATGATAGTCTTTTATACGGATTCATTAAAAACAATGGAGAACAAGTCGTAAAACCGACTTATGATTTCATTGATAATTTTGAGGAAAATGCTGCCGTATTTCTGAAAAATGGGAAAGCCGGAATGATTAGTTCATCGGGCGAAGTCCTGATTCCAGCCCGTTACGATGAGCTTTTCAGATTTGATCAGGCTCATTATTTATTTCAACAAAATGGATTGCAAGGGTTGGTCGCACTTGATGGCAGGCAAATTCTTCCCGCTGACTACAGAGCTATAGGCCTATTTCATGAAGGTTTATGTGCGGTTCAAAAAGGTAATCTTTGGGGCTTTGCAAATACCGAAGGTGATGAGGTAATTCCTTGTCGCTATTCAGAGGTAGGAAGTGTTTTCGTTAATGGAATTGCACAGGTGCATCTTCCCGATCAGTGGTATATGGTTAAAGGACAGGACACTTTAACGCTGCCTGCCTACGATGAAGTGTTACCCTTTTATGGTTACTCGGCTGCTTTCAGAATTGGCAACCAGTGGGGTTTTCTTAACCAGCAGGGAGAAGAATCTGTAGAAGCCCGATTCGACGAACTTGTGTTTAATAAAGGTGCTATAGTTTTCGGTCGTAATTCTTTTGAAGATGGTACATTTCTTTGGTCGGTTATTGACCCTTACGGCCGCGAAGTGCAGATACAAAAGTACAATGAGGTTGTTCGCTTCAGTGAAGGTTTTGCGGCAGTGAGGAATGGCGATAACTGGGGCTTTATCAATTCGCTGGGTACTGAGGTGGTGCAACCACAATTCGAAACTGTCAGAAACTATTCTTCCGGCCTTGCGGCCGTGATGAAAAATAATGAGTGGGGATTTGTAAATTCTAAAGGAATTGAAGAAATCCCTCTTTTCATCGGTATGCCATCACTTGATGAAATGACCGGAAATACAGTTGCTGATACAATTAATGCGATCAGGGAAACTTACCCCCTCTTTTTAATGGAAGTTCTTGGCGACTTCAAAGATAATTGTGCTTGTGTTGAGGATATCAGCTTAAACCATTCAGGTGATGCTTCGGTTTGTGTAAATAAATCAGGGAAGGTAAATCCGCAGCTAAGCTGCGAACCGTACACAAAAACAGCTGAGTTATTCATCCCGGAAGCAGAATTAAATCCAACCATAAAAATCGTTCGAAGAACAGGGCGCTGGATATTTATTGATCAATCAGGTAACGAAGTACCCAAACAGTGACGAAAAAGAAAAGACCATTATTCAGAAGGAGTTCAGGACTAGCGGGTTCATTTGCCTTACTTTTTGTTTTCTTTATTATTCTGGGTCTTTTCAGCACGCA
>JAGQVC010000086.1 GCA_020438185.1 Bacteroidota bacterium | reverse complement strand
TAATATCCTTTCACACTCCATGCGGCAATGGCTGCGTCATGCATTGAACCTCCCATGGTAAAATAGCTTCGCACGTTCCATTCAAGCGTATCCAGAATCGGCCCTTGTCCCATCCAGCGCATTTCAAATAATGGATGGTCGGTAACATAATTTAAAATGGTGAACCAGTGCCCGGGAGGAGTTTCGGAACTTGGGCCATCGGCCCAAAATTCGGCCAGAACACGTGCATAATCTGCACGATGCACAATTTGCGGCTCATACGGAAGATTAGTGTATGGATTAACTGCGTATCCTAGTCCGGGGTCACCACCATTTTCCCAATCATAGAAATCGGGAAATTCTTCAAATGTTTGTGGGTAGCTTTGAATATTTCCGATACTTCCGGGACTAATATCAATCATCACTGCATCGGCAGTATCGTGATGCGATTGCCAGTTATTAACCATGAGGTAGCCAAACTTGTACATGTCGTCCAGACCTGTAGCTGCGGTTGTGTCAATGTAGGGCGGCGGACCCGGATCCATATAAACATTCCAGTTGTGGCCATCTCGCTCATAGGTGTTCATATTGCTTTCGTCCATGGCAAAAGGCACAACATCGCCCCATTCGGGGCTCAGGAATGGAGGAGAAATTGAAATCAGGTTACCCGACTGATCAACAAAGCCGTCCAGAAAAATAGCCTGCCAGCGGTTTGGATTTTCCAAAGTTGGGTTTCCCGGCTCATTAACGATGATTTGAGGGTTTACCGTTTCGTAGTATAGATTGGCGTAATTGCCTTGCTGGTTGCTGCCATCAACAAAACCGAATTCAATGATTTTTGCAGCTATGTAGTTACCTAGTGCAGCCGGATCACCATTAAGATAATCCTGCGAAAAATTATCGGTCGGGTACCCAAACTGGGTCATAAGCGAATCATAATAAGGCAAGTCGAGCGCAGCTCCCGGAGAAAACTGAAAGCGCTGCTTCAGAATCCGGTAACAGGCGTAACTAATTGCTGTTTTTCGCGCCTCTTTAATTTCTGCGGCTGTCGCCGGAATTGGAATTCCTTCGTACTCACAGGTATAATCACCCAGCGTTTTTCCAAGAAAATAGGTCGAAGCCGTGTCGTCATAAGCAGCCCAGGCATCGTACATGGCTATGCTCACATGGAACAAATTGCGCGCATGCACTGTAGGTCTGGAAAAATCGTGCTCGATTGAAAAAAGTAAGGCTTCATTCCATTGCCGGGCTACCGTTTGCTGCTGCGCAAACAGGCGCGAACCCGGAGGAAGAGCCAGAATGAAGAGTAAGACAAATAGTTTGTTTAGGTAAGTGTGTTTCATAAGCCATCATTTTAAAATTTAAACCCGAAACCCGAAAGGTAGAAAATTGAAAAACGGAAATGAAATTTTTGATGTAAGATTTTTACACAAAAATGACATTTAACATTTGGGCATAAAAAAAAGCCCCTGATGAAGGGGCTTTCAAAATGCTTGTTTTGTGGCTTAAAATGACTGTCTGATTTCTTTCTTTACATACTCCAGTGCAATCTGAGTTGGCAGCTTTTCCACATTTTTAGTAATGTCAAGCAGCACTTTACAAAGTTCAAGTCCGTCGGCATTGTCGTTTACCTTTTGAGAAGCAACATTTATCAGGTTAATCATTTCTTCCTTGGCACTTTTTACCAGCTCCCAGGAGGCATTCGACATATAAATCTGCTGAGCAATGTTGTGCTCGTACTCTCCTCGTATGCTTTTAAGCAATTCGGTATGCAGCAATCTTGAGCTCATTCCCGATTTATGGGTGCGCATAATCAGGCTGCTTGGCGAAATGCGCTCAAGATAAACAACCACGCGCTCGTATGCCTGCAACCTAACCGGCGTAATCTGATTCTGGTTACTGAGTTTCATATCAAGCGACCTTAGCTTGTAATTCTCGTCCAGATAATTGTTTAGTATGAAATAAATAAAACCAAACACCACAACAAGTGGAATGGTGTATTTAAGCAAATCAAATACGGTGTCGAACCAATTCATGAAAATGAGCAGATTTAAAATTTAGGTTTACAAACGTAAACGATTCACACATTGTTGCAAACCTAAATCGGGCTTAATTTTTCTTTTTGAGTTTTTGCCGTAGTTTTTTGGCAATTGATTTTCGCCTTTACCTCACGTGCGGCTTTTTGCAAATTCATTTCTTTCTAAATTGGCTCTCCCAAATTTTGCAATATCATGACGAAATCTAACTCATTACTGCTTTTAATGGCTTTTTCAACCCTTGGCTTAACGCTGCAGGCTCAAATGCAGTATCCAAATACGCGGACTGAGAACGTTAGCGACAACTACCACGGCACTGTGGTTAAAGATCCGTATCGCTGGCTCGAGAATGATACATCGGCCGAAACGGCCAGCTGGGTTAAAGCACAAAATGAAGTTAGCCGTTCATTTCTGAATAAAATACCATATCGGGATAAAATTCGCGACCGCATCAATGATATCCTCAATTACCCGAAGTATTCCGCGCCTTCGAAGGTTGGCGATTACTATATATTCAGTAAAAACGACGGACTACAGAACCAAAGCGTAATTTACAAGCAAAAAGGCCTTGATGCACAACCCGAGGTTCTACTCGATCCCAATGCTATGTCTGCCGATGGAACCGTTTCGGTTGGAATTTCAGGTATTTCGAACGATCACAAATACCTGGCTTACAATGTTTCCAAAGCCGGCAGCGACTGGTCCGAAATGCATGTAATGGAAATTGCAAGCGGTAAAGTTTTACCGGATGTGCTCAATTTTGTAAAATTTTCAGGCGCAGCCTGGATCGGAAATGGCTTTTATTATTCAAGGTATCCCGAACCGGAAAAAGGAACCGAGCTTTCGGCTCAAAACCAGTTTCATTCGGTGTATTACCACGAACTGGGGCAGCCTCAATCATCCGACAGACTTATGTTTATCGATAAAGTGAACCCCCTGCGTTACCATTATTGCTACGCAACCGAGGACGAAAATTTCCTGTTGCTGTCTGTAAGTCAGGGAACAGATGGAAACGAAACCTGGTACCGTAACCTGAAAAAGGGCGAAACTTCATTTAAAGTGCTTTTGAGTGGTTTCGAAAGTTCTTCATCTGTAATCAACAACGATGGCAATCGCTTGCTGGTACTCACAAACGTGGATGCACCAAATTATCGTCTGGTAAGCATAGATCCCGAAAATCCTAAAAAAGAAAACTGGAAGGACATCATTCCTGAAGGAAAAAATTTACTTAAATCTGTTTCCACCGCAGGTGGGAAATTATTTGCCGAATATTTAATTGATGTAAATACCAAAGTGTACCGTTATGCCATGAACGGGGCTCCCGAAGGCGAAATTAATTTACCTGCTTTAGGCTCTGCCGGAGGCTTTGGAGGCGAGAAAGACGATAAGGAAGTATTTTACACTTTCACTTCTTTCACCTATCCGCCAACCATTTACCGTTACGATATTGCTAGTGGAAAAAGTACGGTATTCCGCAAAGCTGAAGTTAAGTTCAATCCGGAGGATTTTGAAGTTAAACAGGAATTTGCCACTTCAAAAGATGGTACAAGGGTTCCCATGTTTATAATTCATAAAAAAGGTCTGGTTAAAAATGGCAATAATCCAACTTTGCTTTACGCCTACGGCGGATTTAACATCAGCCTCGAGCCCTCTTTTAGTCCTAGCCGGATACCATTTCTCGACAACGGGGCCGTATACGTAATTGCCAATTTACGCGGAGGAGGCGAGTATGGCGAAAACTGGCACCGCGCCGGGATGAAGGAGAAAAAGCAAAATGTTTTTGACGATTTTATTGCCTGCGCCGAATATCTTCAAAAGGAGAAATACACTTCCAATAAAAAACTGGCTGTAATGGGCGGTTCAAATGGTGGTTTGTTAATTGGCGCGGTTATGACTCAGCGTCCCGATTTATTTGCAGTTTGTATTCCACAGGTTGGGGTTATGGATATGCTGAGGTTCCAGAAATTCACTGTTGGCTGGGGATGGGTTGATGAATACGGATCTTCGGATGATGCCGAAATGTTCCCTGTTTTGTACAAATATTCGCCACTGCATAATATTAAAGACGCGAATTATCCGGCAACCATGGTTATGACCGCAGACCACGACGATCGTGTGGTTCCGGCGCATTCCTTCAAATTTATTTCAACCTTGCAACAGCACCAGAAAGGGCAGGAGCCGGTGCTGATTCGGATTGAAACCAATGCCGGACATGGCGCGGGAACTTCTTTAAGTAAATCGGTCGAACAGATTGCCGATATTTACGCCTTCATTTTATACAATACCAACAGCGATTTTAAATGAATGAAGAAGAGCAATTAACGGAGGATAATTTTTTCGAAACAGACGAGCTATACAAAATTGCAGCTCTTGTTAACGAAACAATTTCATCGGTTGTATATCATTATTGGGTTAATAAATCACATGGACAGCGCTTTGAGGTGCTTGACTGGATTACTCTGAACTTTAATAGTGGAAATCACATGTGGTTAACCGCAGGTGAAGAATCGGATGGAATTAAATTACTTGAAGCTGATATTCCTGCATTGAAAAACAAGCTCGAAAGCGAGTTTAAAGGCGTTGTTACACTTGAATCAAAAGATGTTTCGGGACATAAAATCTGGAAGCCCGTGCTTGGTAAACCGATCACACCTTCGTTGATTCAAGTGGGCGATAAAGCTCTGAATGATACTCTGGTATTGAAATTTGAAGGAGCCGATTCAATCGAAATTTCGCTTGGTATCGAAGGGCTTGAGGTAGAATTTTTTGAAGAAGACATCTAATGGGAAAGAAGAATCATCCTCGTGTTGGTGATGCCTTGCGCAAGGCTTTAAATGGTGTTTGTTTGGCCAGTGCGCGCGTTGCCAGCGACCGCGCTCCGGTTGGTTTTATGTATCGCGAGAAACCCGAAGAGGAGCTCGATTCGGGCTGGCGTTTTTTAGCCGGCGACGAAACCGATGAATTCCTTGAAGATGAAGCGAATTACGGAGTATTTGATGTGGATTATATTGTTGGTATTGATCCCCTGGTTCGTAATTATATCCACCTTCCGGTGGGAACCGAACTCGAGCGTAACGAAAATAAGTTTGTTCCTTATTCGGAGGAATAAATTCAATTTCAGCATCAATTAGGCTATCCGGCAAGTTGTGTTATTCTGGCCCTGCGGGCCGATGAATTATTATTTGGCGTATTGAAATATACTTGTTTCGTGTTGCACAAAGAATAATTCATATAATTGTCGCATGAATCAATATTTAGTTGATTTTGATCTTCCATTGGAATTCAGCCAGGAATTCATCAACCTGATACCCGATCAGCAGCGTCAGATTGAAGAACTTATGGCCGGTGGTATTGTTTTGTCGTATGCCTTGTCCTCAGATCGTTCGCGTGTTTGGGCCACAATAAATGCAGAATCGGAGGACGAAGTGAATGAAATTTTGCACACAATGCCTTTAATTCAGTTCATGGAGCCAACCATTTACGAGCTTGAATTTTACAATGCAACGGGAAATGGTTTACCGGCAATTTCGTTGAATTAATTCAGACTTTCCTCCAGTTGAATTCAGGCAATTTTGTGGATATGCCTATTCGAAATTTCATCGTGCCGATAAAATCATTTAAAATTAGTCGGACTTTGTTTTATTAAGGCGCACAGTTTTAAGCGCATTAGTGAACGGAGCTATCAATGATTGTTTCGAAACTTTGAAGAGTTTGGCGTTCAATCACAAACAAATCATATTGTTTTGGCAAGTCAACCAACTAAATAAACCATAAAAGCAATTAATGCAATTAAAAAAAGCATGATAACCAAAGCCCGGTTTTTCATTTGTATTCAATCATTTTTTTCGGATTCAAATGTTAGAATATAAACGCTAGCGCACTCATGTACTTTTCACGAGAGGGCAGGGGGATTTTTCACGTATGCAAGTCAGATTCTAATAATCTTGTATCGCCGGATGCTGTTCAATCCAAATAATTGTGAACTTTTATTATAGGCCGAACTATTTAAACCACTTGAATAAGCTTCTGATAACCAGAACGATAATCCTTTGTGTAAAAATAGATTTTAGCAATCCCATAAAACGTTGCTGAATTTCTTCAAACAATTCGGTAGTAATCCTTTCGGCACTCAATTCAGTTTTCAATCCTTCAAGATTGCGTTTAAACCGGTAGTATTTCAGTTTACGCTCCGTGTCCAGAATTTCCAGCTCTCTGTCTATTTCTTCGAATGAAGAATAAATGCGTTTCGTTTCCATTTCTTCAGTCATTAAAAAATATTTCAGAAAAATTTCGAAGCAGTTTCCTCTCAAGCAGCTTCGATTTAAACACCACAGCTACGAATCCTAATACAAAATAAATCCCGCCTACAATAAGAAACCCTGTCGTATTGCTTTCGGTTATTTTTCCCAGATATAGCGCCAGTGCAATAGACATGAAAACTACAAATAAGGTAACAAAAAACAGAACGAATAAAAGTTTCGCAATCAATCCTGATGATTTCATCAGAATTTTAAAGCTTTTCAGCTTGTAAAACTCGAGATTGCTGTCAATCAGCTCCTGTGCATTTTTTTGAAGCTGATCAACTTCTTCATTTACTTCTTCAAAAGCCATAAATGCAGCTTAAATTAAATTTTGGAAGCGTGAGACCGGAGTGCCTCAAGCTTAGCTTCCAGTAAAGTAATCATTTCATCTGTTTTTTGTTTTCCCTCACTGGTAACTTTCTCAACAAAATCATCGGCTTTCTTTTCTGTATCTGTAACCTTATCACCGATTAATTCAAGCAAATCCTCCAGTTTATCCTTTAACTGGTCCTTGCCTTCATCCAGTTTGTCTTTTAATTTCTCCTTAAGTTCTTCTCCTTTTTCAGAACTGAGAAGGATTACTATTACTGCGCCAATGGCTAGTCCTGCAAGTAGAGCGACTAATGTATGTGAATTATTATCTGACATAATTTTAAAGGATTAATGGTTAGCAATGTATA
>JAGQVC010000085.1 GCA_020438185.1 Bacteroidota bacterium | reverse complement strand
CCTTTAGTATTTTAATCTGCTCTTCGTCTTCAGCTTCGCTGTAACTGCAAGTGGAATAAATAAAAATTCCACCCGGTTTTAAGGCATTCCAGCTCTCTTCAATAATTCTGCTTTGCCGCATGGCGCAGTGCTCAACCGCTTGTTCCGACCAGTGTGAAGCGGTTTCAGGATCCTTACGAAACATGCCGCTTCCGGAGCAGGGAGCATCACAAACAATTAAATCAAAATAATCGGGAAGGCGTTTAAAATCCCGCGGGTCATTATTCGAAACAATTACATTCGCAAAGCCCCATTTATCCATATTTTCCTTAAGAATAAATGCGCGTGAACGAATAACCTCATTGCTTACTAAAATTCCCTCCGAATTAAGGAAAGATGCGAGCAGCGTACTTTTGCCGCCAGGAGCACCACATAAATCAAGGACTTTAATATTTCGGTTGCCTGCAAATAATTCATGTAAAACAGCATCAATACTCATTGAGGATGCTTCCTGAACATAGTAGGCTCCGGCGTGAAATTCGGGCTCGAAAATAAATTGCGGTCTTTCTGGTAAATAGCGCCCTGCCTGGCACCAGGGCACCCGCTCCTCATTATTAAATAAATCATTACCCGCTTTACGGGGATGCAGCCTTATGCTGATCGGAGCCGGATTGTCAATAATGGAAACAAATCGTTCAGCCTGAGGTAATGTTTCGTCAGATAATTCTGAGGCAATTTGTCGTAAAAATTCTTTTACCTGATCAGGCTGCATCGGGTTTATTATTTTTACAAATGAAATAAATCAGTCACGAGGCTGCAAACGCCGTGAAATAAAATGGACGAAAAACCCGGAATTATTTTTATTCATTTCAATGAAATTGAGGCCATGCAGCTGCTTGAGCGTTATTTTCCCGCGAAAGCGGAAGTGCAGGTGCATTTTTCAACACATGAAACTTTGAAGCCGCAAACAAAAAACTTAAGTGCTGTGGTGATTTCGTTGGAAAGGTTGCCTTCGCACGGAAAACAATGCGCTATGTATTATCGCTCTTCGGCGGCACGGCGTAAAATCCCACTCATTTTTGCCGGTGGCAAATCAGAAAAAGTGGATGCGTACCGGGAATTATTTTCCGATGCATTTTTCTGCAATTTTGAAGGCCTTTGCGAACTGCTTTCCGATGTAAACCGGAATTATTCCCTTCATTAAAAGCGCCCTAATTACAAGGATTCAAGAAATGCAACAAGCGCAGCGCGGTCAGCTGCATTTAATTTCCTGAACATTTCGCGGGCTTTCAGAGCTTCGCCTCCATGCCACAAAATAGCTTCCTCCAGCGTTTGGGCTCTTCCGTCGTGCAACAGCGAATATCCTCCGTTAACCGTTGGCACCAGTCCGATTCCCCAGAGTGGGGGAGTTCGCCATTCGTTGCCGTTTGCCAGCAATTCAGGACGGCCATCAGCCAGGTCTGCACCCATATCATGCAAAAGCAAATCTGTATAAGGGTAAATGGTTTGGCCTGCGGCCGATGGCAAAGGCCCGCCGGTACCGGTTACCAGCTTACGGATGTGACAGGATTCGCAACCAATGGTTTTGAACACGTGAGAACCTCTCAGGTTAATTGCATCGCTGGTGTTTCGGCGCGCCGGAACTGCCAAAGCACGGGCGTAGGTAACAATTTTACGTGCCTGAGCATCACTCAGTTCGGGTTCACCTCCGTTGGGCAGATTTCCGTTAATACTCAACTGGTAATCAGTTAAATGATCTTGTGGGAATAGGGAAGAAGTAATTCCAATATCGCCGTTAAAGGCCGCAAGCGACTGGTGTTCAAGGTCCGGCTGACCGGCTTTCCAGCCAAAGCGACCAAGAACGCTGGCACCTGTGTGCCTGTTTGTGGTGTAATTGGGTTTCCCCGAAATACCGTCGCCATTGGCGTCATTTTCATCAGCAAAGCTGAGGATGAGCGATTCGGGAACCTGTTCCAGCAGTCCAAGTCCGTGGATTGGAGGCGCGATTCTGTATGAAATCATGAGACCTGCATGCGGGTTACCATAGTTCCAGTTTTGAAGCGTGTACAGCGGTCGGCGAAGGTTGTAGAATGTACCATCTTCATAACTGCCGGTAACGGTTTCAAATTGAATCTGCATTTCAGCTTCGGGCTGCACGCCCTGAATCGCCATAGGTTGCACCTGAAATCCGTAAACCGGGTCGGGCTCATCGCCCGGAATGCTGATTCGTGCCAGCAAACCGGGTGGATTTACCGTGTTGTTACCCAGAAATGCTCTTCCGTCCTTAAAATGGCAACTTCCGCACGAAAGTGCGTTCATAATCGGGCCCAGGCCATCCAGCGACTGCACCGAAGATGGAGCCGTTACCCAGTTATTCCGGAACAAGGCATTGCCGCTGACGAAGTCGGTTTCATCCTGCGAACTTAAGCCCGATGCCATCACGCCAAAGGCGTTTTCGGAATAATCGTAAGCCGTAAAATGGGTTCCTCCTGCCAGTTTTTCCGCCGATTCATCTTGCGCAGCCGGAACTTCATCCTTCCGGCAGGAAGAAAACAACAGAAATGAAGCAATTAAAAGGTAGAATGACGATTTCACCGGGTTTCTCAATTGTAAGCACCTAATCGAAAACCGAGTTCCGTGCAGTAATCACTTAGTTTCTTTAATTCATCAGCAGCAGTCAGAATTTCATTCTGATTATACAAAATGGCCTGATCAAATGGTGAAGGAATGGCCGCAATAGCCGCATCACAAGCCGTTATTGATTCTGTTACTTTTTTGGTTGCCTCGGGTTGGTATTTTAGTCCGAGTTCAATCAAGCTATAACCATTGGTAACCGTGCCATCGCTTGAGGTATAGCTGCCCAGAAGTAAATTTTTAATTCCCTGATAATTCATTCGGATATCAGCTACCGTATTGTCGCTGAAGCAACTGTGCTCATTTTCCTGATCTTCTGAATCAACGGCTACAATCATACGTTCTCCGGCTAGTTCGCCTTTACTCAGTTCTCCAATGGATGTGAAAATTTTATTCAGACAATCAAGGGTACCACCCATCAAAAAGGTTTTTGGATATCCCTGATTATCATCCCATTGGGATTTAACATCATTCAGGTTATCGAGCAGCAATTCAGTCACGGCTTGTAAGTATTGGCAGCGGCGATCCCCATTTGGAGCAGTTGCAGAAACTCCGGTTAAGAAATCAGTGTAAGGACGGTTTCCGGGGCCTGAGGCGCTTAAATCCTGTCCCCAAAGCAGGAATTCAATAGCATGGTAACCGGTGAAAATGCTTGTTTCAGAAATGCTTTCATTCAATTGCTCAAGCACTTCTTTGCTTATTTGCGGGTAGTTAACCGGGTCGTTAATGATACCACTTGCGGGCGAACCTTGAACGTAATCAATAAATGCTTCATCCATCGGCCAGGCGTTCAGTAATCCTTCCGGACCATCTTCATCATCAATCGGTCCGCCGTAAAACCGGAATGCTTCTGTTTGACCATAAGGTGCACGGGCAGCAATCCAGGCATTCTTGCATGCATTTAATCCACTTTCAGTGGGATTGGCTGTAAAGCTTGCAACAGCATGTTCAAGTTCCTGAGCGGTGGTATAGCTGTCGCTGTAATTCGCACGTACTATATTTATATAGGTTCCAACATACCGGTTTCGATCAATTTCGGAAGAGTCGGTAGTTTCATCTTTGGAGCAGGACGAAGTGGCTGCTGCAATTAAAAGGAGTATCGGCAGTTGAAAGAGGCTTTTTTTCATACATAAAATTTTCGCCAAATATATTCAATGCTTATTTAGACTAAATAAAAATAAAGAAGTTTTTTCAAGTATTTATTAAAGTTGTACCCAATGCGTGGATTTTGAATGTTTTATGAAAACAAAAAAGCCGACCTGAAGAGGCCGGCTTAGGAGAAAAATGGGGTGAAGCTTATTTCACCGCATCCACAATAGCTTTAAAAGCTTCGGGATTGTTCATGGCAAGGTCGGCCAGAGCTTTGCGGTTAAGCTGAATGTTCTTGGCGTGGATTTTACCCATGAATTCGCTGTACGACATTCCGTGCATACGAACACCTGCGTTGATACGCTGAATCCAAAGAGCGCGGAAGTTGCGTTTTTTGGCTTTGCGATCGCGGTAAGCATAGGTAAGACCTTTCTCAAGGATGTTTTTAGCAATTGTATAAACATTCTTGCGGGCACCCCAGTAGCCCTTGGTCTGATTGAGGATTTTCTTTCTCCTTGCGCGTGAGGCAACGTGGTTGACTGAACGTGGCATAGGTTTTTTTGGTTTTGTGATGAACAGCGGTCTGATTTTCAGACTCTTTGGCTGGGCATCTGGTTAATAATTAATTGTTACTTTCCGATTACAAGCATTCGTTTTACGAGACCTTCATCAGCCTTAGAAACCAGGGAAGAATGTCCCAGACGACGTTTTTGGTCGGTTGATTTCTTGGTGAGAATGTGCCGCATGTACGCATGTTTGCGTTTGATTTTTCCGGTGGCAGTCAGCTTAAAGCGCTTCTTGGCACTGGAGTTTGTTTTCATTTTCGGCATGATAAACTGTATTTAGGGTGTTTATTTCTTTTTCTTCGGAGAGATGTAAATAATCATTCTCTTGCCTTCGAGTTCCGGCATATTTTCAACTTTTCCCCATTCTTCAAGTTCCGAAGCGAATTTCAGAAGTAGAATTTCACCTTTTTCCTTAAATAGGATTGATCTTCCCTTGAAGAAAACGAAAGCTTTCACTTTAGAGCCTTCCTGAAGGAATTTCCTGGCATGATTCAACTTGAAATTGAAATCGTGCTCATCTGTATTGGGGCCGAAACGAACTTCCTTAACCACAATTTTTGTGGCTTTGGCTTTCATTTCCTTTTGTTTTTTCTTCTGCTCGTAAAGGAACTTTTTGTAGTCCACTACACGGCAAACCGGAGGGTCTGCATTCGGAACAATCTCAACCAAATCCAATTCATTGTCTTTGGCAATTTGCAGAGCAGCCGCAAAAGAGTGAACGGCCGATTCGATGCCGTCACCCACAATACGCACTTTATTAACGCCAACGATTTTTTCGTTGATTCTGTGAGCTTCCTCTTTTTTAATCGGCCCGCGTCTGTTTCCTTGCGGTCCCCTTGGTGGAATGGCTATAGTTTGGGTCCTCCTTTAGTTTAGTTCTTATTTAATTGTTCCCTGACTTCCTTCTGAATGAGCTCAGCAAAAGATTCAAGGGACATGGACCCCAGATCACCCTCACCGTGTTTACGGACAGAAACAGCGCCTGCTGATTCTTCCTTCTCACCTACGATGAGCATGAACGGGATTTTGGTAACCTCGGCATCCCGTATCTTTTTGCCGGCCCGCTCGTCACGGTCGTCAATTGCGGCGCGAATATCGTAATTTTTAAGGACTTGCGAAACTTTTTTTGCATAGTCGTTAAACTTCTCTGAAATAGGCAGAATAACTGCCTGTTCGGGTGTTAGCCAAAGCGGGAAATTACCCGCGCAGTGCTCAATCAACACAGCTACAAAGCGTTCCATCGAGCCAAATGGAGCGCGGTGAATCATAACGGGACGATGTTTTTGATTATCGGCGCCCATGTATTCAAGCTGGAAACGTTCCGGAAGGTTGTAATCAACCTGAATAGTACCTAGCTGCCAGCTGCGTCCGATTGCATCACGTACCATAAAATCGAGCTTAGGTCCGTAGAATGCGGCTTCACCCAGTTCAACAACTGTTTTCAATCCTTTTTCCGCAGCGGCTTCAATGATTGCGCGTTCGGCCTTCTCCCAGTTTTCGTCGCTTCCAATGTATTTCGACTTGTTCTCAGGGTCGCGCAACGAAATTTGCGCAGTAAATTCTGAGAAATCAAGTGCCTTAAAAATCATGAATACCAGATCAATCACCTTGATGAACTCGTCTTTTACCTGGTCGGGGCGACAGAAAATGTGAGCATCATCCTGTGTAAATCCGCGGACACGCGTTAAACCATGCAGCTCACCACTTTGCTCGTAACGGTAAACCGTACCGAACTCGGCCAATCTGATTGGAAGGTCTTTGTATGAATGCGGCTTGCTCTTGTAAATTTCGCAGTGGTGCGGACAATTCATTGGCTTTAACAAAAATTCTTCGCCTTCTGCCGGCGTGTGAATTGGCTGAAAACTATCAGCACCATATTTTGCATAATGTCCCGAAGTAACATAAAGCTCTTTCTGACCAATATGAGGTGTTACCACTTGCTCATAGCCAGCTTTCTTTTGTGCTTTTTTTAAAAATTGTTCCAAGCGGTCACGTAATGCAGCTCCTTTGGGTAACCATAACGGCAAACCTTGACCCACTTTTTGTGAAAAAGCGAATAAGTCTAGCTCTTTTCCTAATTTTCTGTGATCTCTGCGTTTCGCTTCTTCCAGTAATTCTAAATATTCCGTCAGTTCTTTTTGTTTAGGAAACGAGATGCCATAAACGCGAGTCAATTGCTTATTTTTTTCATCACCTCGCCAATAAGCTCCGGCAACACTCATGATTTTCATAGCCTTAATTAATCCCGTATTAGGAATATGGCCACCACGACATAAGTCAAAGAAATTAGAATGATCACAAAATGTAATCGTACCGTCTTCTAAATTAGAAATCAATTCCGTCTTATATTCATTATTTTTATATACTTCCAAAGCCTCCGCTTTCGAAACCGAACGCATTTTAAACTCATGTTTTTCTCTCGAAATCTCTAAAACACGATCCTCAATGGCTTTAAAATCGGCTTCTGTAATTTTTTTATCACCAAAATCTACATCATAATAAAACCCATTATCAATTGCTGGTCCAAGTGTTAGCTTAATTCCTGGATATTGCTCCTCTAAAACCTGAGCCATCACGTGCGAAGTCGAATGCCAAAAAGCCTTTTTACCTTCCTTATCATTCCACGTATATAATATAAGTGAACCGTCGGTGGTCAGTTCCGTCGTTGTTTCTACAATAGTGCCGTTATAGGACGCAGAAATCACATTTCTTGCCAAACCTTCACTTATACTTCTCGCAACATCCATCGGAGTCGAATTCCTCTCAAACTCCTTAACTGATCCGT
>JAGQVC010000084.1 GCA_020438185.1 Bacteroidota bacterium | reverse complement strand
CGGTCCGGCCAGGCAGCCTCTTCCTGCTTCATCAACACCGGCTTCGGTAACTCCTTTATTTAAGAATGCCTTTAGAGGTTCCAATTTCACAGCAGAAAAATAAGAATTGCTGCTTTGCTTTTCCGAAACAATCTATTTGTATTTTAGAACACTAAGTCAACACGCCTATGCTTCGAATTTTACTTGTCCTGTCAATTTGGGTTTTTGCTGTTACCGCCAATGCGCAATGCGATGGTTGTGTGGTTAATCCCTTATGTACTGCCAGCCCGGCAGCACCTGCTCTTTGTCCTGATGTTTTGCCACAAGCCATTCAGGGCGAATACTACGATGTGGATCTCACCTTTTTTATGCCGCAGCAGTTTACTGATGCGGGAAGTGGCTTTGATGTAACACTGGCTCAAATTACAATAACTTCCGTGGCAGGTATGCCAGCGGGTTTGTCATGGACAGCCAGCGAAAGCGACAATATTTATGACATTACATCTGACCCTGCCTCTCAGCGTGGTTGTGTGAAAATGTGCGGAATTCCCGAAAATATTGGCAGTTATACCATTTCAGTTAATGTAATTGCGTCTGTTTCAGCGCCTATATCTACCGAAGTTCCGCAGTCGTTTACCTTGCCTTTACTTGTTGTTCCCGGCGGTGCCGGAAACTCGGGCTTTGCCTTTTCGCCGTCCTCCGGTTGCGACTCAATTGCAGTTGATTTTGAGGCGCTGATCACGAGTTCGACCCAACCTGTGGTTTACAATTGGGACTTCGGGAACGGAAATACATCCGGCGAAGCCGTGCCTGAAACACAAAATTACACAGCGCCTGACACGTATTATGTTTCGCTTGAAACCAGCTTACTGGATTATGTGCTGACTGCCGTTTCATTTACCGCAACAGGAACCAACTGGTGCGGTGATGTTGAGGAACCAAACATTTTTGGGTGCACGGGAAGTCCTGATATTTATATGATTTTTACAGTAGGGTCTTCTTCACAAACAAGTGGCACCATTGATAATAACAACACATTCAGTCAAAATTCACTCAGTTATGTAATAAATGAACCTTCGTTCTCGCTTGCATTTTTTGATGAAGATGTAATAAGTGCCGATGACAATCTGGGTTCGGCTGTTTTGCAGATTTCTGAGCCCGGCACATTTAGCTTCAACACTTCGCAAGGGTTTGGAACCTATACGATCGGAACACAGGTTGGTTTGTCGTTTACTAACATAGATACGGTTATAGTGTTTGCGTCACCGGCTACGCCGGAAATTACCACAAGTACAGCGCCTGTTTGTGAGGGCGATTCTGTTACACTAAGCACAGGTTCATCAGAATTTTACCAGTGGTATGTTTCGGGGCAACAGGTTTTTGGTGCAAACGATTCGTTTATTGTTGTGTACGAAACAACCAGTGCCTATGTTGAAGTAAGAAACGCAATGGGCTGTTCGGCTGTTTCGGATTCTGTAATTGTTGAGGTTCTGTCTCTACCCGATGCACCTACGGTTTTCTTTAATCCAATTTCGAACAAGCTTATCTGCAACCCGGGACCCGGATTTACCTGGAGCTGGTATCTGGATGGTGAATTGATTGAAGGGGCTGATAATACGCCGCAGATTGATCCGGTTGGGAATGGTAATTACTCAGTGGTTTTGGTAAATGAAGACGGTTGTTCTGCGGAGTCTCCTGAATTTACTTATTCGGATGTAGGATTTGACAGTCCATCAACATTACTCAGGTTATTCCCCAATCCATATTCTGATGGTGCTTTGTTTCTGGAAGGAATTCCCGAAAAAGTTCAGTTGAATATTACAGACCTTCAGGGAAGGCTTGTGTACTCTTCACCGCTGGCAGCAGGAATTCGAAAAGAAATTAATCCGCCGGCAGGCGCGCTTACTACGGGTATTTACCTGGTTACTGTAATTTCACCAGAAGGAAGTAACTCTGCAAGATTGGTAGTTACTGCTCGGTAAATTTATAACCAACCCCGCGCACTGAATGAAAATACCTTGGTGTGCGGGGATTTTCTTCAAAATATTTCCTGAATGCGAGGATGTAATTGTCGATTGTTCGGGTGGATGGAAAAATATCATATCCCCAGACAATTTCCAGAATTTGCCGACGTGAAACTACTTCGCCTTTCCTGTCGGTGAGAAGCTTGAGAAGCTGAATTTCCTTCTTGGAAAGTGTAAGTACCTCTCCAAGCCAGGTGGTAATCTGGTAACTCACAAAGTCAATTTTATTGGGGCCGAATTCGTAAACAGAATGCGTGTTGCTGCCTTTGCTGCGGTCGATTCCCCGTTGAATAAGCGAGGCGGTGCGCAGCAGTAATTCCTCCAGATTGAATGGCTTTGCCAGGTAATCGTCGGCCCCTAATTTTAAACCTTGCACCCTTTCCTGTCCGGTGTTTTTTGCTGTAAGAAAAATGATTGGCACCTGCTGGTTCTCCAGCCTGATGCGCTCACAGACTTCAAACCCATCCATTTCCGGAATCATAACATCCAGTATAATGAGATTGTAGCGCTCGTTGAGGGCCTTTTCGACTGCAGTTTTCCCATCTTTTACTGCAACAACGTGATAACCTTCAAGCTCCAGATTCATTTGAATGGCATCCCTGAGGTGCTCTTCATCTTCAACCAGTAAAATTCTGTGCGACATAGCGCAAAATTACAGGTTTAGCATAGTGATTATGTGCTGCCTTCAATTAGTTGTTAGCCGCCCGAAATTCGCTCCTGAAACACACGTCGTTATTGGCGATTTGGAAAAGTAACCGAAACAATTTTAAAAAAAACTTGCGCAATCAAATGGTTGCGCATATTTTTGCAACCAAATAGTTGCGTTAATAAGTAAAATGGAAACAAGGCGAGATGTTTTTCAGGCAATTGCGGATCCTACGAGACGGGCAATTATTATGCTTCTGGCGCTTGGCGCACTTACCCCAAATGCAATAGCGCAGCATTTTAATTCCAGCCGGCAGGCTGTCTCGAAACACTTGCGCATTCTTACCGAATGTGAAATTTTAAGGCAGGAGCAACAGGGCCGGGAGATTCACTACCAGTTAAATGCAGATAAAATGAAAGATATCGAAAACTGGCTGGAACAGTTCAGGCAGATGCTTTCCAAACGATTTGAGCAGCTGGATACAGTTTTAGAACAATTAAAATCAAATAAAAAATGAACCCGGGATTAAGATTCGACTTCATTGTAAACAAAGAAGACAATACTGTAAATGTTAAAAGGGAATTTGCCGGCGACCTGGAATTAGTTTGGGAAGCGTGGACAAACCCTGAAATTTTGGACCAGTGGTGGGCTCCAAAACCCTATAAAACCAGGACAAAGTCTATGGATTTCAGGGAAGGAGGCACCTGGCTTTACGAAATGTACAATACCGCGGATGCAAGCCAAAAGGAAACGCATTGGTGTAAAAACGACTATGTTAAAATTGATAAGCATGTGATGTTTTCAGGTCTTGATGCCTTTTGTGATGAACATGGGAATACAAATAAGGAAATGCCCAGAACCCTTTGGACAACTGCATTCTCCGGAACCGGAGATAGAACTCTGGTATCGATAGTGGCCAGATATGAAAGTCTGGAGGACCTTGAAAAAATAATCGCACTTGGCTTCAGGGAAGGGTTTACGATGGCACTTGAGAACCTTGATCAATATATTGAAGCAGGCTTTAAATTAAGGAAACTCAATAAAACTGATAATCGGGAGCGCGTTTCTATGTATGTCAACTTTCAGGGTGAAACAGAGAAAGCGTTTAACTTTTATAAATCAGTATTCAGGTCCGAATTTACCAATGGAATAAAGCGGTTCGGGGATTTGCCTGCCGACGAAAATCATCCAACGGTTGCCGATTCGCTGAAGCATATGGTGTTACACGTTGAACTACCACTGATTGGAGGACACGTATTAATGGGTACTGACGCTCCCAAAGAGATGGGTTTTACCCTAAGTCAGGGCAACAATATGCATATTCAGCTGGAACCCTCCTCCCGGGAAGAAGCGAAGCGATTATTTGATGAATTGTCGGCAGACGGAAAAATAGATATGCCAATGCAGGATATGTTCTGGGGAGCATATTATGGTGGGTTTACAGACAAATTCGGAATCAATTGGATGATAAATTACCAGGAAAAGTAAGTCACTCTTTTTTCTGATACGGACTTGATTTTGCAATTCGAACTCCGATTGGTGTTTTAAATCACAAGAAATTATTTTCTCAATGCTTTCCCCTTCGGGGGATGAATTGCCCTTGCAACCTGGTTCGTATATCTATCACGGCGCAGCCGGAAATAAGCCAGGCTTTGCTTTAAGCTATGTTTACAATTTTAATTGGTGCGTGTAAGATTATTCGCTGCCTTGACTGAAATTTACAGGCATCAATTGAAACACCCCTGCAAATTGTCCGTTTCAGTATGCGCGAACCACAGCTTATGAAAAGAGTTACTTTATTTTTTATCCTCACGGCTTTTTTTACTTCCGGCTACATCGCTGCGCAGCAGCAACATGCCTGCGGCACGATGGAGTATTACCGTCAAACGGCTGCTATGCATCCGGAGGTGATGAAACGTTTGGAAAAAATTAATCAGCAGGCTTTTGAAGATGCAGTTTCTGAAGAAAAAGGAGCCGATGAGGTTTTCTTTATTCCGGTGGTCGTGCACGTGGTTTACAATACCTCAGTGCAAAATATTTCAATGGATCAGATTCAATCGCAGATTGATGTTTTGAATGAAGATTATGCGCGCACCAATGCCGATGCGGGTCAAACGCCTTCGAATTTTCAATCTGTGGCTGCCGATACCAAAATTCGCTTCTGTCTGGCCCAGCGAGACCCTTCCGGTCAGGCCAGCAATGGTGTTACCCGCACTCAAACAAGCGCACAGTCATTTCCGTTGGGAGGTTCGGTAAAAAGCGAAGCAACCGGCGGCAAAAGCGGGTGGCCGTCTGACCAGTACCTGAATATCTGGGTTTGTAATCTGGTTGATCCGCTGATTGGATTTGCCACTTTACCCGGAACTGCATTACCGGGTCAGGATGGAGTAGTGATTACCTACAAACATTTCGGCCGTACAGGCCAGGTTCAGGCACCATACAACAAAGGTCGCACAGCTACACACGAAGTAGGGCACTGGCTTAATTTACTGCATATATGGGGCGACGATGAAAACAGCAGCGATGCCTGTGCAGGCACCGACCAGATTGAAGATACTCCCAATCAGAGCGGACCTTATTTTGGTTGTCCTTCGGGCGCTCAAACATCCTGCGGCAGCAGTGATATGTTTATGAACTACATGGATTACACTAACGACGCCTGCATGAACATGTTTACTACCGGCCAGAAAGTTCGTATGCGATCGGCACTCGCCGGATTCCGTTCTACAATATTGACTTCCCTTGGGTGTTCGGTTCCTCCGGTTGCGAACGACTGCGACACAATCAATCACATTATTGGAGGTGATGGACTTGTTTATTATCTGGCCGAAGAGTATTTACCCGATGAATCAGGTTATCTCACCGGCACAAATTCAATGCTGCAACCTGCTTTTGCAGAAGCATTCAGCACCACTGAAGAGAAAGCGGTTTGGGGAGCACGCATTGACTTTTCGTTTGCTCATGCTGCATCTCCTGGAGCCACTGTAAGGATTTTGGTTTATAATTCGGATGGCCCGGATAACACCCCCGGAACTGTCCTGACCCAGAAGAGCTACTCGCTGGAAACAATTGAAATTAATGTCGAGAATTTTACCTATTCGGATATTGAGTTTGATACTCCTGCTTTGGTGAATGGCGATTATTACATTGGCTTCGAAACCAACCTGTTTACTGGGGATTCAATAGCAGTTTATACCAATCAGTTTGACGAGGTGAATACCAATACGGCCTGGCTTAAAACCTCTGCCAGCGAGTGGATTTCTTTTGATCAGGTTGCGGAATACGACGGTCCTATTTCGCTGGCTATCAAATCTATAGAGTGCTCAACAGTAGGTTTTGACGCGGCGCAACCCAAACAGAACTTTACCTTGTTTCCCAATCCGGCACAAAGCGGTTCATTCTCGGTATATCTTCCTGCTAACGCAGGAAAAACACAGTGGCAGGTTTTTGCAACCGACGGGAAACTGTGTGGTTCGGGGATTTTCTCAAGTTCAAGCTACCAGCAGCTCGAATTTGATGCACAGAAAGGTTTGTATTATGTTCGTCTGATTCCCGAAAACGGTGCTCCTGTAATGATTCCTGCTGTAGTTTCAGGATATTGACAAGCGTTCAACCAATTCATGCCTGCCTTGTTGTAACTTTGGCAACCATTACAAAGCATGAATTCCATAATTAACAGCACAGGCGACACAAAGCTCAAAGAAATTGCTAATAAGGTTTTTGAGGGAATTAGAATAAGTCCCGCCGAAGGTTTGTACCTCTACGAACATGGTGAAGCCGGATATCTTGGCTCACTTGCCAATTTTGTAAGGGAGAAAAGACACGGCCTTTTCACTTATTTCAATCGCAATTTTCATATCGAGCCAACCAATATTTGTGTTTACGATTGCAAGTTTTGCAGCTACTCACGCTTGCTAAAACACAAGCAGGACGGGTGGGAAATGAGCGAAAATCAGATTCTGGATATTGTAAGAAGCTACAATGACAAACCGGTAACTGAAGTTCATATTGTTGGCGGGGTTCACCCAAAAATGGGCCTGCATTACTTTGCGGAACTCATCCAAAAAATAAAGGAAATCCGGCCCGGAATTCATGTGAAAGCCTTTACTGCGGTTGAGCTTCATTACATGTGTAAAAAGGCCAAAGTTTCGTACGAAGAAGGCCTTAGAATACTGAAAGAACATGGACAGGATTCTCTTCCCGGCGGAGGTGCAGAAATATTTGATGAAGCTGTAAGAGCAGAAATATGCGGAGATAAATGCACTTCAGCCGAATGGCTGGAAATTCATGAAACGGCCCACAAACTTGGAATGCCTTCAAACGCGACCATGCTATACGGACATGTGGAAAGTTACAGTCACCGAATAGACCATATGCAGCGTTTACGTGATTTGCAGGATAAAACAGGCGGTTTTAATACGTTTATTCCGTTGAAATTCAGGAACAGCAACAATC
>JAGQVC010000083.1 GCA_020438185.1 Bacteroidota bacterium | reverse complement strand
CTTCCATTCTTCCAATGGAATCAAATCCTGCGTAGCAGATAAAACAGAGAAAAAATGCCAGAATAAATGAAACGATTTGATTTTCGCTGATTGAGGAAGCAAACAAGCCGATTGAAACGAAGGCACCTCCGAGAAAAATCAATCCGGCGTATGAGCCCCAGGTGCCACCCGAGTCCACATTTCCGGGAGGATTTCCCAGTGATTGCAGCGAAAAGTAATACACCACCGTTGGAGCAACCGCAATAATTACGAGCAGCAAGCCGGCCAGGTATTTTGCAAGAATAATCTGCCATTCGCTGAGGGGTCGTGTGAGTAAAAGTTCAATAGTTCCGGTGCGTTTTTCCTCGGCAAACGAACGCATGGTAATAGCCGGAATCAGAAACATGAAAATCCAGGGAGCAAAAACGAACAGCGTTTCGAGCGATGCAAAGCCTGCATCAAGAATATTAAAATTGCCGGGAAACACCCAAAGAAACAATCCCATTGCCAGCAAAAACACTGTAATTACAATGTATCCGATAAGGGAACTGAGGAATCCGCCAATTTCTTTTCGCAACAGGGAAATCATTTACCTAAAATTTCGAAGGGCCAAAAATACATGAAATAAAACCCGGGCAACAAGAACACTAAATTCGATTTGCCGCCAATCGAAAACGAAAACATTCACAAGTGATTGTGGATTTATCTTCGGCTTCGCCTGAAGACCGGGAATTTGAAGCTTTATTTTTACAAACAATTTTGCGCATGAAAAAGATATTCCTCATCCCGGTTCTCATTTTATCCGGCTTCGCCGTGATGGCTCAACAATCAGCCGGAAGGCTTGAAAAACTTGATGCTTATGTTTACCAGACCAAGCTGGTTCACATGCTTCACTCGCTGGTTGATGTGCGCACTCCCGATGAATTTGCATCGGGTACAATTCCCGGAGCCATGAATATTGAATGGGAATCAGAAGGTTTTAAGGAAGCGGCAGCCAAACTTCCTCAGTACAAACCGGTATTTTTATTTTGTCAGGGTGGCTATCGTTCAGCTCAGGCAGCCGAATGGTTTCTGAAAAAAGGTTATTCAACGGTCATTATTCTGGATGGCGGTTACGATGCATGGAAAGCCTATGGATTCCCGACTACCGAACAGCAGGAAGCCAATCCCAACCAATCGCCGGGAAGCTACGACCCGGATTGAGCCGGGCCAAATCAGAGAATCTTAAAGTTTCGGACGAACCTACATTGAGCCAATTGATTAATTTTGACGAATCATAGATATCGTCTATTTTCAATGACTCTCACTCAGATTTCATATGTGCTTGCGGTTGACAAACACCGGCACTTTGCGCGGGCGGCAGAAGCCTGCTTTGTAACCCAGCCAACGTTGAGTATGCAAATCAGGAAGCTGGAAGAAGAACTAGGGGTTTTGTTGTTCGACCGCAGCCGGCAACCGGTAATTCCAACCAATGCGGCGCAGAAAATATTACCCCTTATGCGCGAGATGCATGCCTTAGGCAGCAGCATTCCGGCCATTCTGGCCGAGAATAAACTGGAGTTACAGGGATTGGTTCGCCTGGGTGTTATTCCAACCATTGCCCCCTATTTGTTACCCGGTGTGGTTTCGTATTTACGTAAATGCTGCCCGTTGTTGCAACTTGATGTTGAGGAAGTTACAACCAGCGAATTAATATCACGCCTGCGGCGGAACGAGCTGGATGCCGGCATCGCGGCTACGCCGCTTGATGAAAACGGAATTGTTGAAATACCGCTGTACACCGAACCATTTGTGGCGTTTGCCTCGGCCGGCCATCCTTTGTTGGAAAAAACGAGCCTTCGGATTGAAGATATTCCTGTAAATGAACTCTGGCTTCTTTCAGAAGGACATTGCTTCAGGGATCAGGTAATGAATTTGTGTAAAAAGCAGGACTCGGGACCGGATTCGAGGAAAGTCCATTTAAAGGCAGCCGGACTGGAAACGTTGCAGCGAATGGTAGAACAGCATGAAGGAGTAACATTGCTGCCGCAGCTTTCGACAACCGAGTTTGACGAATCCCGAATGCAGCTTTTGCGGTATTTTAAGTCGCCCGAGCCTGTCCGTCAGGTAAGCTTGCTGTCGCAGCGTCCCGATCTGCATCACCGGGTTCTTGAAGCTTTGAGCGACGCTGCAAGGCATGTTGTGCCGGCTTCGTTTTTAGAAAGCGGAAAGTCTGTGGTACCTTTGTAGCCCCAAAAAATTGCGGGAATTTTCATGAATAAGCTCAAAACATACCTGGGCATGCTGATTCCGGTAGGAATTCTTGTCGCGCTCATCGTGTATTTCGTTAGCAGCGGACACTCTGCTTCCTTGCACAAAAAGCTGCCTGTAATGGGCAACCACACGCTGGATACCGTTTCTCTGGAAAATGGTAAAATCCGGATTGACACCGTTTTTCATTCCATCCCGGAATTCAGCCTGATTGATGAAAACGGGAATTCATTTAAGCGTGAGAACCTGAAGGGAAAGGTTTATGTGGCCGATTATTTCTTCACAACCTGCCAGAGCATTTGTCCGGTTATGTCGGATCAGCTTGAACGGGTTGCCGGGAAATTTTCAAAGGAAAATGACTTTCGGATTGTATCGCACACAGTTGATCCTGAAACAGATACACCGGAAATACTTAAACAATACGCAGCAAAGCATCAGGCCGTTGCCGGCCGATGGATATTCTTGACCGGCGAAAAAGAAGACTTGTATAATCTGGCGCGACAAGGCTATTTGCTTGATGCGCGCGAAAGTTTCGGAGGAGATGAGGATTTCATTCACACGCAGAATTTTGCTTTGGTTGATAAGAAAGGGAGAATCCGCGGCTTCTACGACGGCACATCCGAAGAGCAGGTAAACCAGCTAATGAAGGACATTCCATACCTTTTGGAGGAATAAAAAAGGCAGCTTTCGCTGCCTTCATTTAATCCTATTGCTTCGATCAGAACTTGAAGCTCAGTCCGAGTCCGAGTACTTCCTTAAACTGAGTGCGCGGACCGGTACCTTCAACCTCAACGCCATTTACGGTGCGGGTTACCGGAATTTTGATATCGTGATCGTAAATCAGGTTGGTGAATAAACTGGTGGTTAGCCATTTATTGGCTTTAATCATTATTATGGTTTCCCAGTTCACATCAATATTCGCACGTTGCTCCTTGATTGGATCGGTGTAGTTATTAAACAATTGCAGATTCGACACGATAGAAATACCCTTGGCAATATCGCCCTGAAGGCGGGCACGCAGGTATGCACCGAATTCCATTCTCAGGTTTTCACCCGGGGTTACTACATTACCAAGTGTATCATAAACAGCTCCTGTTACTCCAAATTGTCCGGCATCAGCAAGGGTCTGATCCATCACGAATGTAGCTCTTCCGGTTGCGGGCGAAAGGAATGCTGAGAACCAGTCGTTTGGTTTATAATCCATACCAAGTGCAAGAGAAAGATAACCGGGAGCCATAAAGCGGGAAATCACAACCGAATCATTCGGAAAATCATAACCCGGTGCAAACTGGGTTCTGAAATTGAGCATTCCTGCATAATAGAATTTCCCTTTTGCCTTTTTACCGAATTTTGAATTCAGTTCAATCTTATCCTCGTTTTTGCGAACTGGCTGCGATTCGGTTGTAATAAATCCGTAACCGGCGTCAAGTACTGTTTCGAAATAGGTATCGTTGTGTCTGTACTTTACAAATCCGCTTGCCAGCGCTGTAGACGAAAGTGCACTTTCGCCACCCGCTGCCCAGTTGGTTAGGCTAACCTGATTAAAAGTAAGCGTAAAAAAGCCTCCCGATTTCCATCCGTTAACACTGGTATCTTCTTCAACCTTAATTTGGGCATTGAGCACAAAAGGGGCAATCACGGTGCAAAGCACCGACACAAGTACATGTTTGTTCATTTAAATCAGGCTTTTGTTTTAAGAATATCGCGGATTTCAGCTAAAAGCACTTCTTCTTTGCTTGGAGCCGGTGGCGCAGCCGGAGCAGCTTCTTCCTTTTTCTTAGTCGAGTTAATTCCTTTAACAAGAGAGAATATCGCAAATGCAACGATTATAAATACAAAAATCGCCTGAATGAACTTTCCATAGGCAATTTCGGCATCTCCAACCTTGTAACTGAGTCCGGAAAAATCAAGTCCGCCAGTCAAAACCCCCAGTAGTGGCATAATAATATCCCCAACCAGAGATGATACAATTGCTCCAAATGCTCCGCCGATTACAACACCGACAGCCAGGTCAAGCACATTACCGCGCATGGCAAATGCTTTAAATTCAGACATAAATCCCATAGTTCAAGTTTTTTGGTTTGATAAGCAAATTAACACCTTCAATTCAAATCAAAGCGTCCGCTTAACACCAAATTATTCACGAAATTTCAATGAAAAATCCCCCAAACAATTATTTGAGAATTAGCAGAATACAAAAAAAGCCTCAGGAATTGAGGCTTTTATGTTGAAAATCATTTTATGATTGCGTCTTAGTTCACTGTTATCCGCGCACTGCTGCGCGAATATTCGGTTGTCCAGGTTAAAGTATAAACCCCGGGTTGAGCATTTTGCAGTGAATTAACAGTGAGTGCCGAACCTGCAGAAGTCACTCTTTCAGATGTTACCAGTCGGCCGACTGAATCAAAAATTTCCAGTTGTCCCGAGGACTGATCCCCAAGCCAAACCTGAACAGCTTCGCCTTTTGAAGGATTCGGATAAACTTTAATTCCCGAAACTGCCGGAGAACCTGAGTTATAACCCCTGTTCAGGCGAAGTACATACGCGTTAGAGACTTCCTGCTCTTTTCCATCAGGAACATCTATTTGAATAGATTTACCAGATTCCAGCAGGCGAATATCACCTGTTAAGGTATTCTCAAGATAAAACTGCACATCTGTTCCAAACGATTCAAGCTGTTCTGCATCAAGCGTATAGCTTCCCGCAATTGCATCAAGTATGAGCGGAATGCGCTTCTCTGCATCACCCTGAGCAGGCGAAGGGAAAGTATGAACACCAAGCTGATCTCCGCTGTTACTGCGCATTGCAAGATTACTGATCATCATTGGCAGGCGTGGTTTCAAAACATCAAACTGAGCATCAAAACCTTCGGTACTGCGCTCATCGAACGCAAGAACTACTTCGTCGCGACTTGATTCAGTTTCGTTGTAAAGCACCAGCCTGAGCTGATTCTGAGGAGCTGCCAGACGGAAAAGTAAGGTATCAGGGAAAGTTGATGTCTTAACATTCTCGTTTGCAATCAACACAGGAGTATTCGACGTTGCTTTCATAAAGAACGCTTGCCCAGGACCTATGTATCTTGAACCACCGTTAGTTGCTGCACCCGGGTTTGCCGAATTGTACATCGCATACTGATTCATGCGTGGATTCCAGATATAAATAGTGGTACCCAGTCCGGACTTAATCCATTCCGGTGAATCCCAGTCGATTGGTGACGCGTACGGGTTGGCTACCAGATTCCAGCCATTGCCGTTATCGGTTTCGATGCAAGGCGCAGTGCATTCCATTGGAATTGTGATTGAACCCTGATTTGGCGTTCCGATAAAATCGAGCGTAGCCGGATTTGGAACCGTGATATTCTGAAGCGGGTTCTGTGAACGATCGCCCAGATGATAAACAAGCACACCCTTTCCTCTTGGCACAACCTCCGAAATGTTAACCGGAGATCTCCATTCGGTGCCATTTGGCAGCGCTTCGTCGTAAACATAAATGTTCTTGGTAAAAACGGTCGGATTGTCAAAACCTGCTGCAATTCCGCCCGGACCATAAACCAGAATATCATCCTTAAATTGCTTGATTTTAATGCCTCCGGCAGTATCTACAGGTGAAGCAAAGAACCTGTTGGAGCGAATCCCGCCGCGGGTCCAGCGCTGTACCGAAACATTCCCTGTAATTGAACCGGAACCGGTAATCGGAGCAATGCGGGCAGTTAAGTACTGATTACTCAGCATAGTGAGCAATTTGTTATTTGCTGCTCCGTCCGCATCCAGAATCGCTGAATTTTTCACTTCCAGCACTTCCTTTACTGAAGCATTGCCGGTAAGGCTTTTGGTTCCTGTTCTGGAAACTGTAAGATTGTGATAAGCAAACCCGGCAATTTCCTGATTTCCGGCAGCGCTGTAATTAATAGTATTGTTGGTGCTTATGTATGCATTGGTTGCATTTGGGGCAAAACCGCCGGTTGCAGCTCCAATTTTAATTTCAGCCTGCGCCAGAGTAATCAAACGACCGGTTCCTGCAATTGCCAGCTTGTTATAATACAGTGCCGGAATGTTTTGCGGCCCGATACCATTGAAATTCACAGTGCCGTTTCCACGCACAAACTCCGAACTCATCGTTAGTATCCCACCAATATTTAAGGTTCCGTTTTGGGCATTGTAAGTTCCCGCATTCTGCGTGAAATTCTGGCTTACCGTCATCGCTCCCGCATTGAGGTTACCATTGAGCGTACCACCATTCTGAACGAAGTTCCCCGAAATTTGGACAAGGCCATCGTTGCAGGAGAACGTTCCGTTGTTGAGCGTTAAAACTCCCAAAACGTTTACCTGTCCTGCATTACAGCTAAAAGCACCATTTTCCAGAGAAATTCCCGAAAGCGCATTCACAGAACCTGTGTTAGCGCTAAACTCCCCGTGGTTTATCATGCTGCCGGTAACGTTAATCAAACCTGACATGTTCTTGTAGCGGCCCTGATTATTAAAAGAGCCGTTTACGCTGATTGGAAGAGTTGAATTTATGAGTAATCCGTTGCTGTTAATTTCCAGATCGCCCATGCAAATGAGGTTGGAGCTTAATGTTGATGTGCCGGCTACCACAACGCGCGGAATGAACAGATTTTCAACCATGAAAGTCCCTCCTGCCATGCAGAAAGTAAAATCAGGATCAAACTGAACATCTGCATTCTGGTAGCTGAAACCATTTCCGAAACTTACTGCTCCCGTAAGAGTGAAACTTCCACCCGGTTTTTCGACGCGAACCCGCGGTAAAATGGCTTGTCCCGCAACTGCCGGAGCACCGGTAATAGTTTGGAATCCCGACGATGAGAAGCGAATGTTTCCGGTGCCGGGCTCAATAATCTGGCTTCTGTAAGCCGAAATATTCAGGTTTCCGTAAAGCCAGATACTCCCGTTATTCAATGCTA
>JAGQVC010000082.1 GCA_020438185.1 Bacteroidota bacterium | reverse complement strand
CCACCGGTGTTAGTAACAGTAATAGTAAAAATTACTTCTTCTCCGCTACAAACTCCTGCATGGTTTACTGTTTTTTCAATTTCAAGTTCAGTTCCGCAAATAGTATTAACAGCTGCAGTTAACTTAGCTGCCAAATCATTAAAATCACCAACTGAGTAATCGTCAGTAAAGATGTTTCCATTGTTTGCAAAATTGTCAGATCCCGAAATGTCCTGAAGATTAGAAACATTAAGGTCAGAACCAACTCCAACGCAGAAAATGTGTTTGCCTTGTCCTTTAACGGTATTGGCTTCGGTAACAGCACGACTAAGTGCAGTTGAAACAGTTGAGCTTCCGGATCCGGCCTGAACACTACCGCCATTGCAGTTACCGCTATTGGTGTTGTATGCCGTTGGGTTACCATCGGTAAAGAAAATAACCAGATCACCATCAAGTCCACCAACTTCTTCAAGTGCATCATCCCAGTTTGTCCAGCCAACACAGCTTCCCGATGAATAAGGATTGTAGCTCTGGCTGTTGTAAGAAGAAGTCAAATAACTGTTGAAACGGCTGATGAAGGTATTGTTTACCTCAGTCATTCCAAGGTTTACAACAGAAGCAGTTGTGTTGAATTCAACCAGTCTCAGGTTTGCGCCTGAATTGTTTAGTGCATTAGCAAGAGCAAGCGCACCGGTTCTAACACTGGCTGCTTCGCTGCTGTTAATTGAACCTGACTCGTCAAGCACAAAAATTACATCCAGATTCTGACAAACCAGATCTTCCGGTAAATCAGGATTGTTGGACGGGGTAGTGCGCTGACTTCCTCTGCTTGTAGCATAAAGTGAAGCTGCAAAATCCCTTGCATTCATTCCTTCCGGAACGTTTAAGATATCAGGCGCACTGAAGATGGTCCCCACAGGCGACTGATGCACAGTTGGTGCCTTTTCGCGTGTTTGCGTTCGCTCAGGAACCTGAGCCATCACATTTCCGGCCTGTAAAAGCCAGAACGCTCCAAGGACAAATCCAAAGCACCTGCTCACTGCAGAGCCGGCCGATCGCTTCAGATCTTTCATTTTGGTAATTGTTCTCATAAAAATTGATATTTGGTTTGGTTAAAAATTCAAGTGTAGGATTCCCTGCACGCTTCGGCGGGAAGCATGAAAGTCAATAATCACAAGGGGATTACTTCCTGATGATTATTGGTTGAAGTTTATTTGTGGGGGAAATGAAAGACCTGATTAGTCTCTCGAAAATTGTGAAAACCGGAATTGAGAATACTCGCATTTTCAGTTAGGTTAAGATTAGGTTTAGCAAATATACTAAAGTTGTGTAAGTTTTGTTGCGTTTTTTGTCAAAAAAACATGAAAGTTAAGTTAAATAATCGCCTCGAAAATTTATAATGTATTGATATGTAGTAATATACATGTGTAAATATTTTTAAAAGAAAATTGATTTCTTTATGTAATAAATGCAGAAAACGGGAGAGGTTCTCCCGTTTTCTAATTCTGCCAAAAGGGGAAGGCAGAAGCAAACAACCATAAATTCACTGATCAGGCGCAGGTCAGTGATAAAACAAATGTCTGCATATTGTTCAGGCCATGCTACGTGCAAAATACCCGATTCAGCATGGATTTTTCACGCCTTCTGTTTTTTATGCTACATTCATTTTTTAAAAGTTCCTGTCTCAATTAAACGGTGGGCTCATATTATTGTCTGTAACTCACTATTCACAATAACCAAAATCCTTTCATGAAACAAAATCTACTGATTCTTGCATTAAGCGCCATAATCGTTCTTCGGGCAAGCGCCCAAAGTCCCGAACTGGATACCTGGATAATTAATACCACCGGTATCACCAGCAGCCATTACGAAAGTGGCAATGCCACAGCAATTACAGATACTGCTTCGGCAAATGTTCAGCATGTTTATTACAGCGCCCAAAATGTTTATCTGCGTTGTTCGGGGATTCCTGCTTATCCTACCGGACCCTTTGAGGATGGTAATCCTGCACATGCAACAAACAGAAATTACCTGTTCCGCATTCCCAGGAATCCTGCGGTAAATGAAGGAACGCTCACCGAAGTCGGTTTGGGACAGATTGGTGTTTGGATGAACGGCGTTCCGGTTTATAATTACGCAGATGCCATGAGCTACAACAACCAGGGCATCTGGAACCGAAACGCAGTTTATTTTGAAAACGATGGTTTCGACTGTGCCAAAGGCCACCCGTCACCTGTATTTAATGGTCCGCCTTTACCGGGCAGTACGCCTGTCGGCGGAAGTTACCACCATCACCAGAATCCATGCAGGTACTCATTACAGGCTGTTCCGGCTTCAGATGTTTGCAGCTCGTATCCGTCTGAAGGTTTGTACGAACCCATTGAAGGGACACATTCTCCTTTACTCGGCTACGCCTTTGATGGTTTTCCGATTTACGGAGCTTATGCTTATGCTAATATTGATGGAACAGGCGGCATTGTAAGGATGCAAAGCAGTTACAGAACCCGTGATATTCAAAACCGTCAAACCCTGGCCGATGGAACTGTGCTGCAACCTGCTCAGTACGGTCCCGAAATCGCAACAACTCCTCTTGGTGCTTACCAGGAAGATTTTGAGTTTGTTGATGGCCTCGGACACCTCGATATTCACAACGGACGCTTTGCCGTTACTCCTGAGTATCCCGATGGTATTTATGCCTACTATGCAACCATGGATGAGAATGGGTACTCCGCATTTCCATACGTTTTAGGACAAACGTACTATGGTGTAGTGGCAACCGACAATTTCCCGACCCTGGGACCGGGTAATACCAATCCTACATCGGTAACCATTAATGAAAGCGTAGAAGAATTCAGTCCCGAACCAACTGGAATTCATTTCATTCCATCGGGTGTTTCCTTAAATATCTGGCCGGTTCCGGCCGATGCTGAAGCTCAGATCAGTATCAGCAAAGTTCTCGGAAATACCTGCGATTTTGTAATCTGCGACCTGAACGGTCGGGTGGTTTCCGAGTTTAGTATTGTTCCGGGTACTCTGGTTTCGAAAATTGACCTGAGTCTTATTCCACAAGGAATTTATGTGGTAAGAGACGCCTCGGGTAGTTTGTTTAAAAGGTTGATTATTGCCCGGTAATTAATTCAGAATCTGGTTGATAATTCGGATGCCTTCAGGCGTTTCAATAATAATGTGATACAACCCGGAAGCTTGTTCCGGTAAGCTGATTAGCGTATTGGCACTTTTGGCAATACTTGAAAATACTTGCCTTCCGGAGGAATTGTAAATACTTATTTTTCCTCCCGTTGGGCACTTAATAATAAATTCCCCTTTCGCCGGAACCGGGTAAACCAGTATTTCATCTGCTGGCTTCGGTGCAGAAATCCCTGTCATCGCCGAAAGTCGCATGATATACACATTGCTTCCCGCCTGGGCATCTTCGTTTGCCGATTTTACAGCCAGTAAAATGCCTCCTGCGGCGTCTTCACAAATAGCTTCTGCTTCGCAGGATATACCTTCGAAAACAGATCCCAAAAACAAGGTATCGGCGGCAGACGCTCCGGCGGCAGCCGAAAACAGACCGGCTTTTACACTGTTTACAAACCCCGGATAGTTTTCCTCATCTACCACCGAAGCGCTAAATAACATTCTTCCATTGGCGACCTGTTTTAGCTCATTTATCTGCCCGTAGGGCAATTGATTAAAAGTGAATGGCTGAGGTAAATTGGAATTATTGCACAGCGCCATGCAATTTAAAGGGGCTGTATTTTGATTGGAATACCGGATGGCGCATAAAACATCATCCTGGGCTGAGAGTACCATTTGCCGAATCCAGGACGATTGTGCCTGAGCCTGATCGAACACCAGCAGGCCCTGGTAGAAAAATGTGGAATCGACTGTACCGTCTGGTAAAATGGCTGCCATCAAACAGCGGTAATCCAGACCGGAACTAAAAGCTCCGCCGGCAATAATCCGGTTGCCCTGCATCACCACATCGCTGAAAAATCCGCCCGAATTGTGCCGGCTAAACCCATCCTGCGCAGCAGAAATAGGGTAGATGATGCCATTGCCGATATCGAACACCATTTTACCCGTCCCCCCGAATGTGGAATCGGGCTTGCCTTCTGCATCCAGCACCAGCAAAGCCGGCAGTTCGCGGTGAACGCTGCCCGAATCGTATGCCGTGGCGGCAACAACTATCCGGCTTTCGTAAAGTTTGAAATTTCCAGCATCGTTAAGCTGCGAAATAAAGTGGCCCAGGTAATTTCCATTTTCGGCAAAAGTTGTGTCGCTTTCGCCATTCATAAGAAAAGCTGCAACAGAAATCAGTTTCCCGCCTTCGGCGGATTCGTTTGTACTCAGCACCAGGATACGTCCCGATTCATCAACCAGCAGCGATTTCCCCAAACTGTAATAACCAGGACCCGAATCGAAGCGTTTCAACCCCGAATCTCCGAATGTTGTATCTATCCGGCCTTCGGCCGAAAAGCGGACCAGACAAAGATCCATATCAAAGTAGAGGCTGTCCTGCCGGCCCGATTGGATAAGTACGATGAAACTCCCATCAGGAAGCGCAGCCATATCAATGGCTTCGTCGTACCAGTCGGTATCGATTGTGAGGTAACCCTCATCTCCGAATGTGGGGTCTGCATCCTGCGCGAATGCGCAGAGACAAAGAAGAAAAGCATTTAAAAACAGGACGTAACGCAGCATGGCACTCCGACCTGAATTGCAGGCCAGCGTTTAAATCAGGTTTTTTGTTTTTTCTTTTTCGCCGCAGGAAAAAGTATGTTGTTCAGAATCAACCTGTAACCGGGTGAATTGGGATGCAGGCTTAAATCAGTTGGCGGATCGCCCACCTTGTGCTCGTAATCTTCGGGATCGTGCCCGCCGTAGAATGTCCAGGTGCCTTTGCCATATTCGCCATGTATGTAACGTACTTCGCCGGCGGCTTTGTTTTCGCCCATAACCAGGACATTGCTTTTTACATACTGCTTGATAAAAGCAGTGGTTTGCCCCATGAATCCCTTAATTATCTGTTCGTGATTCTGACAAAGCATGGTAGGAACCGGATCCCATTTGGCAGAAAACTCAAACAAGGCAAAATAGTCATCCTTCTCCGGAATTCGTCTTGTTTTAGTTGCATCAATACTTGAGAACTCATACTCCATTGGGTTCATACTCAGTATGAAATCGGTAAAAGCGAAACTGTTGTTGTAATTCAGTTTTGATTGCGCATTCGGGTCGGCCGGATCGCCGTCAAACATGGTTTCGCAAATATCTACGCCATCGGCAGCCAGAGCAATATCGTAGCTATCGGTAGCCGAACACATGGCAAACAAGAACCCGCCACCTAAAGTGAAATCCCTGATTTTCTTGGCGACAGCCAGTTTTAGTTCGGATACTTTTCTAAATCCGAGTTTCCCTGCCAGAGCTTCTGCATTTCTTTGATTTTCCTGGTACCAGGCCTGATTGCGGTATGCGTACCAAAACCGTCCGTATTGTCCGGTAAAATCCTCGTGATGCAAGTGCAGCCAATCGTAGAGAGGCAATTTGTCGGTCATGATTTCCTCATCATAAACCACATCGTAGGGAATTTCGGCATATGTAAGCGCCAGCGTAACAGCATCATCCCAGGGTTGTTTGTCCTTGGGAGAGTAAACAGCCACTTTAGGTGCTTTTTCCAGCTTTACCGCATCCATATTCACTTCGGGTGAAGCGATTTCGAGAAGGATACTTTCGGCTTTGGCATCCGGAATAATTTCGTAGGATACACCTCTGATTACACATTCGTTCTCGATATCCTTAAAATTGGGAACCATAAAACTGCCTCCGCGGTAATTCAGGAGCCAGTGCATTTCTACATCGTTCTGGAGAATCCAGTACGCAATTCCATAAGCTTTAAGGTGGTTCTGTTGTCTGTCGTCCATTGGAATCAGCAGCGAAGCTGCCTGAATTCGCACCGCGGCGAATACAATAAATAACAGAAGGGTAATTTTTCTCATATCAGCTTAACGCTCAATATACAACGATATTTTTGGATGTTGGTTGCTTAAAAAGGTACATCATCGGTATTCCAGGCATCCGGTTTACCGGAATTACCGCCCTGATCTGAATTCATTTTTGACGAAACAGTCATGGTTGGAACTTCATCAAAGCTGGTATTTGGTTTCAGCCCGGAAGGGCTAAACATGGCAGACTGATGCAAGTCGGTGAACTTGGCCAAATGACCAATGTAACGAAGGCGAGCCACATCCAGCGCACCATTCCGGTGTTTGGCTATATGTATTTCGGCGAGACCTTGCGTTGAATTTCCTGCTTCATCCACGTCGAGGTTGTAATACTCGGGGCGGTAAATAAATATAACCATATCGGCATCCTGCTCAATGGCACCCGATTCACGAAGGTCGCTTAGCTGAGGAACCTTGGAGCCACCGCGCTGCTCGACATTACGGCTAAGCTGCGAAAGCGCAATAACCGGTATTTCCAATTCCTTGGCAATTCCCTTGAGTGATCTTGAAATCTGGCTGATTTCCTGCTCGCGGCTGCCGCCTCCGCGACTGTCGCTGCCTGTAGTCATAAGCTGCAGGTAGTCAATGATAATCATTTGAATATCATGATTGGCTTTTAAGCGGCGTGCTTTCGCACGGAGTTCAAAAATGGACAGGGCAGGGGTGTCGTCTATAAACAGCGGAGCCTCAGTTAATTCCCTGATTTTTGAGTCAAGCTGGTGCCACTCATGTTGCTCCAGGTTTCCTTTTTTAAGTTTATCATTCGAAAGTTCGGTTTCGCCCGAAATCAAACGCATAACCAGCTGGATGCTTGACATTTCGAGTGAAAACACAGCAACCGGACGTTTAAAATCTACGGCAGCATTCCGCGCCAGCGAAAGCACGAACGCCGTTTTACCCATACCCGGGCGGGCTGCAAGAATAACCAGATCAGATTTCTGCCAGCCGGAAGTGATTCGGTCCAGCTGCGTAAAACCGGAAGGGATACCGCTGAGTCCGTCGGTTTGTTGCCCGGCTTCCTCAATTTGTTTTTTAGCAGCCGAAATGAGGTCGCTCATTCGCGTGAAATTCCTTTTAATATTGCCTTCGGCAACGGCAAAAAGATTTTTCTCAGCGTTATCGAGCAGTTCAAGTGCATCGGTGCTTTCCTCGTAAGCGTCTTTAATTATTTCGTTAGAAACCCGG